>CAZADP010000007.1:0-16776 GCA_964483905.1 uncultured Candidatus Bathyarchaeia archaeon
TAGCATCTATCCACTTTCCTTAACACCTACAGAGCACCAGATAATTTTGGAAGACGGAACTAAGCTCTTCGGGATGTGTGCAGTTGATGCTCTGGGAGCACCTATCATGTTCCACAAAAACGCAAAGATATTTTCCCAATGTGAAAAGTGCAAAAAAGAGATAATCATCGAAATTAGAAATGACGAAATTGCATCCATGTCCAATCGTAACATAACCATTTGCGGCCCCAAGAGCCAAGTCAGTCCTGCAGCGGAAACTTGTTGCCCCTTGGTAAACTTCTTCTGTTCAAAGAAACACGCCGATGAATGGATTGCAGAAAATCCAGGACTCAGAAATAATATCAATAAACGGTCAGTCAAAAGAGGATTTCGAAAGATCAAAAAATGTTGGAAGCAATACGGCGAAATATTAGGCCTTCGACGATCTGCAAGCTGAGGATTAATGTGGATGAAGGTTGTTGCCGCCCTCTAGGCGAAGCAGAGTCAGCATTCTTTAGCAAGGAGTCTCTAATGAAAAAATATGAGCCCTTCAAAATACTCATAGGCAAGAGGATTTCAACTGAAAAGCTTCCGTACCTCGAAGACTTCTTAAGGGAAGCAGAAATATCACGCGGGGAAAAAGTTCTCGAAATAGGCATTAACCCCGCATACTTGGCGGTTTACCTTTCAAAAATTGTGGGAGATAAGGGCAAAGTAGTATTAGCTGAGCTTGATGAGATGATAACCGCAGATGCAAAGAGGAACATAGAAAGACACAAGGCCCACAATATTGTCGAAGTCACGGAAGCAAAAGTGGAGAAACTCCCATTCGACCCAAACTCCTTTGACATCGTCGTAAGCGACAGAACAACATCTTTACTGAAGCACAAGTCAACCTTGATCAAGGAAATGGCAAGGGTATTAAAGGCCGGAGGAAAGCTTGTCATTGCCGATTGTATATTACGAAAACCCTTTACGAAAAGTCAAGTTCAACAATTCCGCCAAAACTTTGCCTGCGTGTTTCAAGCGGCAACAGTTAAGGATTATGTGAAATTGCTTGAAAACTCAGGATTCAAGGATGTCAAAATCATCATATTCATGGACGAAGAGTGCGTGCGCCCCCACTCAAAAATCGAGGACCAAATGCGCGGACACCTAGGTTTCGCTATCATTAGTGCGAAAAAGATAGGGATAGCACAGCGCGCTAGAAACCCGCCTTCACACTATAGCTATTCATAGTCATATAATACAAAGATTTTCTGGTTCATAAGTCACAAAAACCAAGCAAAAGACCCAATGAAGCATAATCCTGTGCAGATTCATTCCAGCTATGCCGAGAGGTTGATCATTTCTCTCCTTTTAGCCAGCCTTTGATTCCAAGTTCTTTTACGGTTATGTTTATCGGTTCGGGTTCGTGGGACTTGTATTTGCCGTTTTCGTGGAGATAATGTATCCTGGGTTTTAGAGGAAATACACCTTGAACCTTAGGCTTGAGAACCAGTCTTACTTCTTCTGTCTTCAGTGGGTCAAGTCTTTTGCCTTTCATGTTTGGGTAACTGTCCTCAACGCGATAGATTTCAGGCTTTTCTGTAAACTCAAAACCTTCAGGAATAGCGCGCGCGATTGAGGTTTTCTTATAAGACCCAGCTGCTCCCAACCAATCATAATCTTTTTCTTGCTCTCTTGCACGACCAAGGATATTCTCCACGCTTAACGCCTCTAATAAGCCAATAACCCACTAATACATTATCAATAACTTTCTGAAAAGGTTTTCATGATAATTGCACATTCAATGATACTTCTCTTAGCTAAACACTTCTCATGATGCCTTGATACAGGAATTTCTATAGAAACAAGTCCTTCTCTTTAGGCCTTATCAGTTCAATTGCCTTTGAATTTTCAGATTTTGGATATTTGTACCCTCGGATTATGGCTACTGGAACTCCCTCGTCTGCTTGCCCTATCACTAGTTCAGCGGCGGAAGATAGCTCATCGGCCACTGCTGTTTGTTTCACCCTTAGAACATAGCCGAACAAGTCTTTCTCGCCTCGCCTGTCTCTAATTGGCTTTATGCCAGCAACACCTATTGCTACGTTTATTTCACCCTCTCTTAGTGGACGACCATGCGTATCAGAAATAATGACCGCAACATCGCAGTCCGTCAACCTCTTTATATCCCGCCTAATCTTTTCGGCCGAGCGGTCAGGGTCATCTGGCAGCAAAGCAACGATTTTCTCTCCAAGAACATTGGATTTGTCAACACCGGAATTTGCACAAACAAATCCATGCTTGGTTTCTGTTATGAGTTTGCCGTCGCCCATACGTTTAATGCTTTTTGATTCTCGAAGTACCACCTCAACTAAAGCTGGATCCTTTTCATACTGCGCACCTATGTTTTTTGCAAATTCAGATGGCACGACCTCATCGAGGTTTACAATTTTTCCTTCAGCACGCGAAACAATAACATGTGTAACCACGATTATATCCCCCTCTTGGAGGGGAGCTCCCTGCTTCTCGGCTGCTTTGCAGATAAGTTCAGCCAAGTTGTCGCCTGTTTTTATGATGGGCAAACCTTCAATTCCAATTATCTGAACATTATTCATAAGAAGCGACTCCTGTCTCGCAATTTTGATATACAACTATTTAAGTTTCGGTGGAGCCTATTGACACACGATCATTTTTGTTTATTTTTGTCGTAATGTTATCATTGTTGTTGTCGCTGTGAGGCCACGTATCTTGCGTAGTTCATTGTAGATGAATAAGTTCAGTTCCTCAATTGAGTTAGTTTCTGTTTTCACTATTATATCGTATTCTCCGTATACTGGTGTAACTTCTTTCACGAATCGCATTTTCTTCATATTAGCGGCTAGTTTTTCAAGTTTGGAGTGTTCTACTCGCATGAGTGTGTATGCCGAAACTACCATAGCGAATTCTCCCTCCGTGGTTAAAGCAATGGCCTAAAAGAAATCATTACATGAAAGGCCAAAGCACGCAGTAAATCTCGTTGGGTGACTATCCCAACAATCTTTCCTTTCTCTATGACGAGTAGACGCCTTACTTTGTTCTTTTCCATGATTCTTATCGCATTGATTATAGGCATGTTCCCGTTAATGGTCATTAACGGCTTACTCATAATATCGTCCATCTTAACCTTTGACGCATCCAACCCTTTAGCTACGACCCCTTGAAGTATATCTCTCTCAGTTGTTATGCCAACTGGCTTTCCATTGTCTGTAACTACAATAGAACCTATGCCCTTTTTACTCATAGCTTTGGCTGCTTCGAAAGCAGAGTTATCCTTGTCAATGGTTATAACTGGTTTTGTCATTACGTTTTTCACAATCGAAGGTGGCTCTTTATCTTCTAACATACTACTCGCCTAGAACCTTCATGACAATAAGCGTAGTTGAGGCTTCCACCCCTTTTATGGTTCTAATGGTATCAAAAATGAAAGAATCTAGCTCATCTAATGTTTCTACTTCCACCTTAACGAGCATATCGTATTCGCCATAAAGGGTTTCCAGGTTCTTCACCTGAGTAAGCTTTCTAACATCATGTAGCACATTTCTGTCCATTCCTGGCTTAATTCTCATTAAAACATAGGCAGCAATCATCTTTCTTTTCACCATTTATTTTTTGAAATGCGGAAATACTTGTGTAGATATCATGTTAATTGATTTCCGCATATTTGGACCTATAGGCGAACCCGCGACTATCTGACCTACTCCAACTTTCACAAGCTCATCAATTTTCTTTACGCATGTTTCAGGAGCGCCACAGATCGAGAATGCCTCCACCATATTATTATCCACGTAAGAGAAGGCTTCCTTCCACTGGCCATGCACTATGACTTCCCTAATCTTACCTGCAAGTTCCACTGAAATTCCATGCCGTTCCAATATTATTTCAGGAGAACCAGCAACAATGTAAGCCACAACAGGAACGACAGCCTTAAACGCCTTGTCATAATCGGATGCTATGGAGAAAGATGTGTAGGCGCTGATGCTTAATTCATCAAGTTTTTTGCCAGCTCTCTCCACACCTTCATGGATAAATTTCATGGCATTTTCAACGTCTCTTGGATGAGAGGCGTTAATCAAAACACCATCGCCTACTTCCGCTGCCAAGGCTAACATTTTCGGGCCTTGAGCACCTATGAATATGGGAACCGGATTGGCTACCTTAAAGTTGAGTTTTGCTCCTGAAATCTTGAAGACTTCGCCTAGCATCTCCAAATTTCTTCCGGAACTGATTTCCCGAATGATACGCACAGACTCTTGTATTGTAGCTAAGGGTTTTGTCTGTTCTGTGTTAACCATTTGTAAAGTTGTCTTGTCCCCTACACCAAGTCCACAGATAACCCTGCCCGGAGCTATTTCATTAAGTGTGGCAACAGCTTGAGCGGTAACCACTGGATGAACTAGATATGGATTTGTCACTCCTGGTCCAAATTTTATCCTTTCAGTATACGCGGACACTATGGCTAAGGAAACGTACACGTTTCTGTTGTTGAAGTGATCAGTAATCCATAGATAATCGAATCCTATTTTCTCTGCCTGAATTGCATAGAAGGTGGTTTTCCAGTAAAGGTCTCTTGGAACAAACTCTATCCCAAATTCAACCATTCGGAATACTTCCTCTATCGCAAAGAGTAGTGATCTATTCCCTTAAAAATCTTACAACAAAAGAAAACGGGAAATTAGCGATTTTGCCTTTTAATGTTTTGACGTTTCCCTTAGCATAGCCACGATTTCTGGCAGCCCCAGCTCTTCCATTAAGCTGACGGCTTTCTCTGGCTCCAAGGTCATAGAAGCCTCAAGAAGACGGTGCAATCCAACTTCTGTAGCAAGCTGATCCCGTTGCCAATAGTAAAGTATTGTTTTTGCAAGGTCGCTGGGCATTTTGCTCGCATTTGGCGAATTCAGAACGATGTCAATCAACTTTTCCGATGCCTCATTCCACAGAGATGCTGGAATATTTCGTGCTATTTTTTCCAGAGCCATATTTTACACACCTTAAAACAGTGCCTAGTTCATAATATTGTGTTGTCGAAAAATAAGCTTTGCTGTAACGAAATTCGTCACTGGAATGGCACTTATTGCTAAAGAAATAAATATTGATTGGCAAGAATTTGCGAAAACGTGCGATCTAATGCAATATTATTAACGATTTCGCTATACGCATTTGCTTATTTTTACTTATTAAAAGTGCGAAAGACGTATAAATAAGACGTATAACTAATTAAGGTTCTGCATAATAGTGATGAAAATTGGCGTTTATTGACATACTTGATATGAAGATAATTAAAGCGCTTCAAACAGATGCTAGAAAGTCCATAATTCAGTTAGCCAGAGAAGTTGGTGCAAATGAAGCCACAGTCAGAAGGAGGATAGCTAAGCTTTTGAAGGAAAGGATTATTGAAAGGTTTACAGTGGTTTTAGACTATCACAAACTGGGCCGTATCATAAAAGTATTCATCGGACTGCGGGTGCAGCCAGCTAAACTTAAAGAAATCGTTGACCATCTCTCAAAACATCCAGATATTCAAGTATTGTACAGAACAAGCGGAGACACAGACATTGTTGCAGAAGCCATTTTTGAAAAAATGGAAGATCTCAACACCTTCCTTGAGGAAGAGCTGAAACTCGAGGGAATCTTGGGAACAATCGTTACAATCGTAATTGGACCTTACAAAAGGTGTCCTTGGACGGGACTCTAGAGCCTATCTCTTTTTCTACTTTTTCTTTTTCGGTACAAATATGTTGATGTTTGGAATTTTTGACGGATGCCTCTCAAAAGGAAAACCGAACATCCCCTCAAAATAGCCTTGTAAATAAGGCACCGGAATAGGACAAGACTCAACTTTTATTTCGTTTCTAAACTTCGAGAGTCTTCCCCAACCCATAATTTCAAGTTCCCTTAGCACAACCGACCAGTTCTCTGGATCTGAGAAATCCGTATCCCTGAAAAATGGATTTGCAAGCTTCTTTTTTAACGCACTCGCTTTCGCGGCGTTAAAAATTTCGAGATTTGACATCCCATGAAACAGATCGGAGAGCATACCGCTATCCATGAGGATAGCTCGTCCTCCCCCCATACGATAAACGTAGGGAAGCCAATCATGCATGGCAAGCTTTTTGTAAAACTCTAAGGCTGTGCTTATGGCTTCCTCCTTGTTTTTTATGAAACGTGTTTTTTCAAGAAAAGTCAGATATTTGTAAAGACTGTCGGAAAGCGTCACGACTACTTCTTTCAATGATTTTCACCGCATATGTTTCGAATCATCCAAAACATTTAAACTCAAACTTATAGGTTATTCTTTCTATAAAGTGTGGTTAATCCATGAGCTTTGCTAAAGTAAGCTTCGAAGAATCGCTAGGAAAAAATGTTGTTGCAACCGGAAAATGCGTTGGCTGTGGGACATGCGTGGTTGTCTGCCCTTTCAATTGCCTAGAGTACATTGAAGAAAGACCCAGCCTGGCTAAGGAATGCAAAATCTGCGGAATTTGTCCACAAGTCTGCCCCCAACACGAATGGTCATGGTCCAAAACGGAGAATTTTGTGTTTGGCAGAGAAAGAAGACCAGAAGAAGCTTTCGGGGTTTATCGTAGACTTGCTGTGGCGCAAGCAAAGGATGACGAGACACTGAAAGTTTGTCAGGATGGTGGTGTTGTCACAGCACTACTGTCAATGGCTTTGAAAAATGGGTTTATTGATAGTGCGATCGTTTCTGAGATAAGCCAAGAAAAACCTTTCTACCCAGCTCCAAAATTGGCCACAACCTCTGAAGAGATTTTACAATGTGCTGGAACAAGGTATTCCTATTCGCCTAACATCCTTGCTCTGGCTGAGGGAGTCAAACAGAAAAAGGCAAACATGGCGTTTGTGGGAACGCCGTGCGAAATTCACGCAATCAGGAAAATGCAAATCGTAGGCCTGAAGAGGTATACCGCTCCCTTGAAATTTTTGATTGGCCTCATGTGTTCGGAATGCTTCACTTATGAAGGGCTTATGGTGAAACACATTCGTGAGACATTGGGCCTCAGCTTGGGTGACATAAGAAAAATGAATATTAAGGGTAAAATGTTTGCCACGACGGAACGTGGGGTCCAGACTATTTCTCTTGCAGAAGTGAAGCAATACGCTCGAAAAAGCTGCAAATATTGCGATGACTTCAGCTCCGAGCTTGCTGACTTATCAGCGGGAGGGTTAGGGCTTGATGGTTGGACTTTTGTTGTTATACGCACAAAAGCTGGTGAGGAATTATTTGAAGAGGCCGAGAAATCCGAAGTACTCAGGACAAGACCCGTCGAAAAGAATGAGCTGGCTTCTAACTTGCTTGTTAAGCTTTCAAGGAAAAAGCAGGAGTCCATAAGCAAGTAGTCCTTCCTCATCTATTATTTTGACCAGAAATTGAATGCACATATCTCATCCAGTGGTTTTCGGGTGGGGCGTAGAAGTTCCTCATCGGCGTATCCAATGATAATCATGGCTTGTGGTTCGAATTCTCTCGGTAAGCCAAGAACTTTTCTTATGACATCTTTACAAAAGAGAGGAGCACAAATCCAGCATGCGCCAAGCCCGTAGTGATGGACTATTAGCAACAAGGTCTGGATATATGCTGCGACGCCTTGAACCGCCATTACATATTCAGCCCTCTGTCTTCTCGCATCAGAATACTTGTGCATCTCATCCATGGTTAAGCAAGCTATCACCACAATGGGGCTTTTCGTAATTCTGTCCCAACTCTTCAGCTTCACTAGTTCTTCGGCCTTATCCCTAGGAATTCCATCCTCAAGCATGTCGGAAAGCCATGCCTTACCCATTTCAGTGGCAAGTCTCTTCTTTACCTGATCATCATCGATTACTACGATGCGCCAAGGTTGGGCATTGTGAGCTGAAGGAGCCCACCTAGCCAAGTCCAATGCGGCGCGAATGAGGCTGCGCGGAACCTTGGTGGGCTTGAATCTTCTAATACTTCTCCTAGACTCTATCGACTGAATTATGTCCAAGCTCGATCCCCCTTAACGCCGTATACAAATTTTGTATTTTAAAGCTGAGGTTAAAGGATTAGCTTTATGAGGTTAGAACCGCGCTTTACACTATGATAATTTATGGGATTTACGGTAGCTCTTGCTGGCGGAGTTGGTGCAGCTAGGTTGTTGAGGGGGCTTGTTACAATTGTTCCACCAGAGGAATTAGTGATCGTTGGCAATACGGGTGATGATTTTGAACTTTATGGACTCCACATAAGCCCAGATCTAGACATAGTCACGTACACGTTAGCTGGGATTGTGGACGAGGCAAGGAGTTGGGGTGTCTCAGACGACACTTTCCACTGCCTGGACATGATGGGCAGGCTTGGGTTTGAAACATGGTTCAAACTAGGCGACCGAGACCTGGCAATTCACATCACCAGAACCAAATTGCTAAAGAACGGCATGACACTCTCTCAAGCCACTGCTGAACTTTGTAAGAGGCTGGGATTAAGACATAAACTGGTACCAATGACAGATGACCCAGTGCGAACTAAAGTATTGTCAGACAACTTGAATCTCGATTTTCAAGAATACTTTGTCAAGAGGGGAACAAAGGATGAGGTTACAAACGTGTTTTTTGAAGGAGCGGAGAAAGCCAAACCCGCACCAGGGGTCATCGATGCGATAAGAAAGGCTGAACGCGTAGTTATATGTCCAAGCAATCCAGTTTTGAGTATAGCTCCTATGCTCGCCATCCCAATAGTTAGAGACCAGTTGAGGAATACGAGGGCACAGATTGTTGGTGTAAGTCCAATTGTCGGCGGAAAGGCGATTAAAGGACCGGCTGACAGGATCATGGCCAGCATGGGGCTCGAAGTCTCAGCATGCGGTGTAGCGAAGTTTTATGAGGACTTCCTCGACCACCTGATTATAGACAATGCTGATGAATATCAGAGAGACTGCATCAAAGGATTAGGGATGAAAGTGACCGTCACAAACACGATAATGAGAAATCTTGAAGACTCTGTTCGACTAGCAAAAGTCGTGATGGACGCGAAATAGCGAAGCGCTGAAAAAGTTTATTCAAGCGACGAATTGAACCCCCCAATCGTTTCAACTCAGCGAGAACCCGGGTTCTTTGGTGCATTCCACTTTTTTTGTAAATGTCTATTAAGAAATAAAGGGATTTATCTTAGCGCACGCTTTACTCTCATTGTTCCGGTCGGGATTTCTTTAGCTGCATACAAGCTAGATAGAAACGCCAGTAGGCTGGCAATCATAGCGATCAATAGGCCGACGCCATAGGCGGTGCCTAGGCCTGTAAATGCGCCTGTTTGAGCATACGTGAACACTAGTGATTGAGCTACTGATACCAGCAATAGCACTCCTGCAATCAGTAGCGTCAAGCTTTTGATAGTTCTTTGTCGTTCTGTCTTAGGTTTGTATAAGCCTGCAAGTGCTAGAACACATGCTACTGGCACTAAGTAGAGTGTTACGACAGGCCCTGGAGCTTTCGAAATATTCCACCATGCCGAATCGATTAGTGAGGGTAGCTTTGTTCCTATGTAATGTATCTCTGTTATCGATATTGAGCCAACTGTGAAGGGATATAGACCAGTCTCAACTAGATACGTCTCTCCGTTTAGAGTTGCTTTTCCAGCAGTTGACGTCCATGTTAAGGCTAGGGCGATGATTCCGAGAGCCAAGCAGGCAAACCCTAGAATGACTGTGGCACGCCGCCAATTTTTATGTGTCAATTTCTTGCCGTTAACTCTTTTCAGGATGAATATGTAGAAGATTGCTCCTATAACGACGATTAACAGAGCAAAGACCCACAGCGGGATCTGGGGCAATGGAGCGGGTTCGATTCCTAGCGTCGTTGAATCTGTGGCATCTTCTCGGTTGATGTCACCATAACGATCAGCAGTGATGGCCCACTTTCCACTCTGAGCAAAGAGCAGGTATGGGGAACTTTCTCCTAGAAGCAATGTGTCATTATAGCCCCCTTCATCGTCTGTCTGCACGGTGTGAATTACCTGGGTCCCATTTGGAAACGTGTATGTTATCTCAACTTCTCCGTCTGGGATAGCCGGTAGAGTTTTTCCATAAACTACTACTCTGTCGCATCTTGCTATGGTTTCGTTAGATACGACTATTGTTAACTCAGGAACTATTTTCCAGTGTGCTGTTTCATTGATGGGACTATTAATTGTTATGTTAGCTGGATTATCGAGGCCACTGTAGGATATTTCACCTATCCCAACCCAACCGTACCATGCGAATCCCTTTCCTTGAACTTCTTGCGGCGCTTCGGCACTAATCCGAACAAGTGAACCCTTGTCATACCATCCACTACTGGGGCTAACAGTTCCAAAGTTCGTTAACATAGTGAGGTAATGCTGCGTCTTCCAGTTCCAATTAATGCTAGAGGGTTCGCTAATCGTGAAGATGGTAGATGTGGTTGTTCCGGATGAAGTGACGCTTCCAGTTCCAGTCCAGCCAGTGCATACGTAGCGGGTTCCAACTGAACCTGGCCACGGCGAAGTCACGTAGGCGGTGATTTCTGTTCCAGCCTCGAACCATGCGCTTCTTGGACTAGGCGAGTCATAAGCAGAAGTCACGGTTAAGTAGTATTCATGTCTCCAAGCAGCGTTCTCCGTAATGGGTCCATTCATAGTTATGAGAGCTGGATTGTCCATTCCGCTGTAGCTTCCAGAGCCTATTCCGGCCCATCCAAGCCACACGTACTGTTCACCATCTGCGACACTCGGTGCAAATGCACTGATTTGGACAGTTGAGCCTGCATCATTCCACCCACTATTCGGAGAGACTGTTCCGAAGTTCGTGTTCATCGTGAGATAATATTGCGTCTTGTAGTTTCCAGTAACAGTTACAGAGTCTGCTATGTTTATGGGTGAAGCTGGACTGGTGACATTTGCCAATGAGAACCGCTTACCCGACATAGAGCTTGAGACCGTAACGGTATAGGAGTACGTTAACGAGTCACCGCTGTCAACCCATGTCGTGAAGGAGAGGTCTTTGAATTCTTTGACGCTTCCATTGACTGTCAATATTGTTCCAGTCGCCGTTGAATCTAGCCCTGTTTGGGCAAAGGTGACCAAGTATTGAGTTGCATAGTTGCCAATGACTATTTCATGTGTCGTTACTGTAATTGGTGAGGCAGGTCCGGTGATGCTGTCGAGTCTGCAATGATTTGAAGTGGTGCTTGGGACTATGGCTGTGTAGGAGTAAGTGAGGATGGTGCCATCATCAGCCCAAGTTTCGAATGGGAGGGCGCCTAGGTTCTTTGCACTGCCATTGACAGTTACAACTGTCCCAATCGCGTCAGGGGATAGTCCTGTCTGGGTAAACGTAACCTTGTATTGGATGACGTAGTTGCCAGTGACAGTTACTGGTTCTGTGACCGTTATGGGTGAAATGGGCCCTTCAGCCCTGTCAAGCCTGAACCTCTTTCCTACGTTAGAGCTTAATACGATGGGTTCATAATTGTAGGAGGCCGATGCACCGTCATCGAACCACCTAGAGAATGGTAGGTTGCTGTAGGTCTCAGCTGAACTGTCAACGGTAACAACTGTTCCTGTTGCCGACGCGTCCAGACCAGTGGAGCTGAAGGTGACAAGGTACTGGTCTGCATAATTTCCAGTCACGGTGGCAGGTTCGGTAACTGTTATTGGTGAAGCAGGCCCAGTGACTCCGTTAAGCCTGAACCGCTTACCAGAAACGCTGCTTGTGACTATGGTTTCGTAGCTGTAGGTTACTGTGTTGCCGCTGCCAACCCATTTACTGAAAGGCAAGTTAACGTGGAATTTCGCTTCGGCATCAACTGTCACTACAATGCCAGTGGAAGTACTATCTAACCCTGTATGTCCGAAGGTGACCAGATACTGAGTCTTCCAATTTGCTTTTGCCATCTTGGGAGCGTCCATCGGTATCGGGCTTGAAGGCGAGGTGATGCCTGAAGCATCACCACTCCAGCGGGTAAAAACGTGCTGAACACCTGTACGGCCGGGCACTGTTAACGGAGATACCGCTGCATACGTCGTTACACCAGCGTTATACCAGCCCTCTCCACTTACACTGCCGTATGGCGAAGTCACAGTCAAGTAGTATTGATGCGTCCAGGAAGCTGCTTCGCTGATTGGGCCATTCATAGTTACTGAAGAGGGATCAGCAGTACCGGAATAGCTGCCATCACCTCCTCCTGTCCATCCGTTCCACACGTATCTTTCATTTGGAACTGTTGAAGGAGCAAACGCTTGAATAGACACGGTCGTTCCAGCTTCAACCCAATGTTCCCCAGCAGACGGAGAGGTTGTCCCGAAATTGGTAGAAATAGACAACTGGTACTCATGTCTCCAAGTGGCTATTTGGGCGATTGGACTGTTTATGGTCACTTCTGCTGGGTTGTCCATGCCTATGTAGTTTCCATCGCCTGACCCGGTCCATCCTAGCCAAACATATCTTTCTCCTGAAATGACTGATGGGGCGAATGCTGCTACATCGATTTCCGTTCCGGCGTCATGCCATCCGTTCCCGGGGCTGATCGTGCCAAAATTGGTCGACATTGTCAGGTAGTATTGGGTCTTCCAGTTCCAAGTTATGCTTGATGCTGCATTTATTATGAACGTCACTGTGATGCTTGATCCAGAAGCCGGAATGCTTCCAGTTCCAGTCCAGCCAGTGCATAGGTAGCGGGTTCCAACTGAACCTGGCCACGGCGAAGTCACGTAGGCGGTGATGGGGGTTTCTTCATCAAACCATCCGCTTGCAGGCGTGGGTGAATCATAGGCAGAAACCACGGTCAAGTAGTATTGTGTCTTCCAATTTGCGGTGGCGGTTTTCGGTCCATTCATTGTTATAGGGTCTGAAGGTGATGTTATTCCTGAGGCGTCTCCGTTCCAGTCTGTGAAAACGTATTGAACACCGGTAGATCCTGACACGATTAACGGATTGACCTTGGCGTAGGCAGTGGATCCTGCGTCATACCAACCCATGTCGCCTGGTATTCCATGGGGTGAAATCACAGTGAGATAGTACTGAATTACGTAGTTTCCAGTAACAAGCGCGGGCTGTGTGACGGTTATGGGTGATTCCGAACCAGTAACACTATCAAGTCTGAATCGCTTTCCAGAGATGCTGCTTGAAACAAAATCATCATAGGAGTAGGTCACTGTTGCGCCGCTGTCGAACCACATGCTGAAGGGTAAGTCATCGTGGGTTTTGGGTACTCCGCTGATTGTCACAACCGTACCGACAGCTGTATCATCCAGTCCTGTGTAATTGAAGGTCATAGAATATTGGACCACGTGGTTTGCGGTGACTGTTGTGGGTTCCATGATAATAAGTGGAGATGTTTGGTTTACGCTTTCAAGCCTAAACTGCTTGTCCGTAACTGAACTAGCCACGATGCTTGAATACTCGAAGGTGAGGCTAGTGCCATGGTCAAGCCAGTCTGTCGTGAATGGTAGGTCAGCGTAGGTCTTTGGCTCGCCCGAAACAATAACTATGGTGCCTATTGCGGTGCTGTCCAGTCCAGTTTGGTCGAAGGTGGCACGGTATTGCGTTCTGTAGTTTAGGACAACCGTCATGTCTGATTGAATCAATATTGTCGGAGAAGGCATCGAATAGTTGTCAAACACGTAGCGAACGTTGCCATAGACAAAGTATTGTTGTGGGTTACTGATAGTTGCTGACGTATTTTCATCGCATGCGATGTTCTTTGGGGTCGTAAACGTTGCGCTATAATCAATGCCTCGTTCAGTCCAAGTGATGTCGAATGTTCCGCCAAGGGTTTCTGGTGGAGCCACTGTAACTGTAAGGGTGAAGAGTTGAACAATCTTCAACTGAGAGTTGATGTACATTGCGCTAGTTAGGTCGCCAAACTCGTCTTCGGCGTCAATGACGGAAGCGATTTCTCTGACGGAATTGTCGCTCTCTGTTGCGACAAAACTGACTGCAACAATTTCACTTTGAAGAGGCTGCAAACTCATAGAGTTTTCCCAGTGGAGAGTCCCAGCGATTTCGCTGTAGCTGTCTGGGATTGGACTGGCGCTGGAAAAGTCGAGACTTGTGGTTTCAAACCCGTCATCCAAGGGAATCCTTACTAATTCTGTGTTTCCTAAGTTCGTTACATTTATTCGGTAGGTAACTATATCACCGACATATGCCGGATTGCCTGAGACAAGCTCTTTAACAACGCCTACCAATGGAGCAGATGTGACAGTTGTGTTGTCATTCGCAGTGTCTGTGTAGAATTTTCCGCTTATTTCTGTTTTTGCCGTTATCACCGCGTAGTCGACAAGGCCCGGTGCTGCACCATAAGGAACAGATACCTTGAACAGGATATACACGCTTTCGTCTTTAAGAAGGGGTCCAACGTCTACCCACCCACTGTTGTCCGTGTCGCGAAGGGCGGTTCCATTTGTGAAGTAGAAGGAGTACAACCAACCCTGTGAAGAAGTGCAGTTCAGATCAATGACCGTGGTCTGATTTGAACCACCCCACGATCCTCCATTGTACACCTCATGCAGATACGTTACTGTCTCTCCAGGATTTGCTCCTCTTTCGTAGTCAGGCGCAATAGATATGCCAACCGCACTTCTCACGACGGTTACTGTTAAGGCTGAGTTTGATACATTCGGATCGAATTGTGATGTAGCCGTCAGACGAACTTTGAAGTAGGCATCGCCAGAACCGCTGGTGCCTCCGGGTTCAATGACCCGAATTACGAACCGTTCCGACCCCCCAGCTTCAAGCGAGACAGTCGTCAATGGTTCCCAATTAGTCCACGAAGAGTGATCGGTGCTTGCTTCATCAAGAAAAGTGGCGATTAAGAAACCGGTCGTGTTGTACAGCTCTGTCGTCCACTCTTTCCCTGCAGGGTTAGGGTCGTAGGCCAATGAACTAAGGGATAGATTGAAAACATCTGGAGCATTTCCTATGTTCTGGACAGTGATATTGTAGCTTGTTTCTGCGCCAGTACTCGGCTGAATTCCGTGGATTTGGTCTGGGTAGACGTTCACTCCTGCTCCGTGAGCCACGGTTATACTTTGGCTGGCGGTTAGCTCGAGGGTTGCGCCTTTTTCATCTTCGTATGCTAAGTGTACAGTGTTTGTTATGTCGGTTCCTACAGTCACATTGCCGACTATTGCGCAAACAATTATTGTGCCAGTTCCTCCAAGAGCTACATCTCCTCGACTCCATCTGAAGAAGCCTTCTTCGGGACTGCTGACACCGTCGTAGAATGGTTTTGAGGTTATGAAAGTCAACCCTGAAGGTATCCATTCGAATAGGGTAACATTGTATGCTACCGAACCGGACGGGTTCGAGTAGGATATCGTGAAGTTTACTCTCTCGCCTGGTTTAGGTGAAGTTGAGTCAACTGTTTGTTCAAGGACTATTATGGGAAAGTTGTCCTGTGGATGTGCTACTGAAGCAACTGTTACAAAAACAATGACGCATAGTAAAAGAAGCGAGAAATATCGGAAAGTCTGCCTGCTCCTCTTATGATTAGAGATTTCCATATGTTCTAATGCCTCCTCAATTATCCCGACGTGAGATGGTGCTATTCTTTGTTGTTTCCACTTTCGAAATGTTTCCATACCGCACTATTCAGTTGACATATCAGATCTCTTTCGGAGTATTCGGCAGACATTATTAGAAGCGCGTACTCTACTGCAGAAGACAGATAGAGTTTTCAATAGATCGGTTCAATGCATGAGAACAAACTTTTCAATACAAAAAGAAAGATGCGAATTTTCTAAGATATACCAATATTTCGCGGATTTCGCTTAGACATGGAGATTTCTCTCGAGATCCTCTCTTTCTCTCAAACACTTGGCGTTGCATTTAGGGTCATTTGGTTATTTCCTTTATCCATTTGGGGATTCTGAAATTATCTACAACAATCAGATGTCCTCTCTCCCAGTCGGGATATGGTTTGATGTCTAGAACGGGAGTGCCATCAAGCGCGTCAAGACCGCGCACATAAAGAACGTTTTCTTCACGTTTTACGAGCTCCACTAAGGTCAAACCAATGGGATTCGGACGAACTGGAGCCCTAGTGGCAAAGATTCCCACGTTCCTTCTTCCTCCTGGATGGACCAGCATTTTTTCTTTATCCAAAATCCTGTGCATCCAAAAGATAACATAAATGTGGGACCAGTCTTCAATACCATCTAGACCTTTAGCAAAGTCTTTTTCAAGCTCTATCTTTGAGACAAGACTTCTGTTTCTTTCATTTTCGTTGAATGATAACCGCTTGACAAAGCCTATGGGGTTGATTTCAAATTTACGTAAAGTCGGTAATGGTATCACCACATAACAAATGTTTGTTGTTCCGCTAAAAGAATATTCGCTTGTGGTTTTCAGCGGTTGACGTGTTCTTGCGGGTTTATGCACGCGAATAATTTAGTGATCAACTGGAACGTTTCCAAGTTTAGAGGAAATTCCAAGAGTGCACGCTATAATCTGATTTTAGAAACATGCTCTGAACACGCTTGTTTCGACGATGGAAACTTCCTTTTTAGGCTACCCAGAGAAGCCACTAGTGATCAAAATGCTTGAAGAAATCGCAGCCAATATTCTCATTTTGCTTTTTTTAAGTATTATAGCGATAATAGCCTTCGCGGTTTGTGGTTGGATATTCTCCTACAAGAGGAGACGGTAAAAATGAGTGAAAGGAGATCGAATGAGGAGAGAAATCCAACCGAGAGGTACACCATTTTTCACGCTTTGTACGAGGCCTTGAAAAATAAAGAAAAAAAGCAGAAAAATGCCTAACAACGTAGGTGTAGCG
>CAZADP010000008.1:0-16715 GCA_964483905.1 uncultured Candidatus Bathyarchaeia archaeon
TAACAAACTTTTCCAGTTTTCTTATGGGTGGAAAAACTGAGGATATTGCGGATTTGCTTACGCTTAAGACTTTAATGGATTATAGTCTAAGTGACATTCCGGACAAGGCTGAGAGGGATAAGTCGTTGAGCCTTGTCAAGCAGTTGTTTCTTCTGTTGCATAAAGAAATAGGCCGATCGAATCTCTATGCCGCCTTAATCTGTGGAACAACCACTTTTTTGGCAGGTATTATACCTATAATGGCCTATTTAACGCTGCCCGATCCCTTTAACATTGTTCTATCCTTAACCATAGTCTGCTTGATAGTTGGCGTCTTTCTCGTTCGTTATCGCACCGAGCAAACCAAAGTGCACTGGCGAATAACTCTCGCTGAAACTGTTATGATCATTGTAATTGCAGTTATCGCCTCATTAATCATCGGAGGCTTGTAGAAACAGACAAGTTCAAGACATGGCAATACGAACAATCGATGTTTCACAGTATTCTCATTTGTCTGTTCCACAGTGCCTAAAACTAGGTGTAAAGCATAAAAGTGCTTACAACATAGAGCATATTCATAATTGAATGTAAAAATCGAAATAGGCAACAACAAAGACTTCGAGTTGTCTTGATGAAAAGCCCAAGGGATTCACCCTTTATTTCTTTGATCGCTGTTTTTGCCTCATTCAACGCCGTATGCGACTCATTGATAGGACCACCTTTACCCTTTTCCGGCGTTTGGCATAGTTGGATCTTCATATCTGAACCTATCGCCGGGATCATACTAGGACCATGGGCAGGTGCCCTCTCAAGTTTTATTGGAGTGATGATTGGTCATTTTATCCTTTTTCGAGGAGCCGAAGAGTTTCTTTTCACACTTGGCGCTCCAATTGGCGCCATGATTTCTGGTTTTCTTTACAGAGGAAAATGGAAAATAGTATTGCCCTATTATTTAGTTTTGCTAGGAGCCTTTTTTGCCACGCCAATCGCATGGCAACTTCCTTTCTGGGGCATGTGGAATGTCTATCTTGCCTTCGGGTGTCTTATCGCTGTAATTGTTATAGTCGAAAGGTGGACGAATTTATGGAATGTAAAGTCAAGTGCCCGTCTTTTTTATATTCTCGCATTGAGCACTTTTATCGGGTTGGAAGCCGATGTACTTTTCCGTATTTTTATCTTTATACCATGTCAAACATATCAAGTGTTTTACGGCTACGACTTGATTGGGGTTCAGACCATATGGTTTTTGGGTGCTATTGAAACATCAACAAAAGCAGCATTGTCAACAGTAGTAACAGTGATAATGGGCATACCCATAATTAACATTGTCCGCAAACTGCCCTCGATTCTTCCCGAGGATTAAGCGGGTTGGAGCATATTGTAAATTGATCTAGCTAGCCTTTTAGCCTTGCGAAATGAAGAGCTTCGATTCTTTCCCTCTGTTATTATTGAACATAAAGGTTCACCCTCTTCGATTATGGCTTCTAGAACTGGAATGTCCCTGACCTTGCGAAAAGCTGTTAGGTCAGGAGCTATGATTCGTTTGGGCGTATACAAAATTAATCGAGTGCAGAAGGTTGCCCTTTTCTCTTTTATTGTGGGCATAGAACCATGTAAACATGCATCAATATGCAATTCTACGAGATTTATCCCCAAAACTCTTTCAACGCATTCTAGAGTGCCTTGGAATCGTGGGTTTACCTCCATGACGTAAGGTGTGCCTTCTTTAGAAATTACTAGGTCGATTCCGTTTGAGCCTTTGAGACCAAAGTATAACGATATTTTTTGCGCGATATGCATGCATCTTCCAGAAATTGAATCAGTTAAATGTAAAGGGACGATATTCCCGCAATGTCCAAAGGGTTCTCTCTGGTAAAGAGAGTGCAACCCTAATAATTGCTCATTTATCGTCAAAACTTTAACATCTGTCTCAGAGGCTAGAAAAGATACGCTTGTGTGAATGCCGTCAATGAATTTTTGAACTAGCACTTCTTTGCTAATCCAAGAAGCTTGAAGAAATGATTTTTCTGCTTCCTTGGGGTTTTGTGCTTTTCTTACGCTTGCTCCTCCAAAGCTTCTGGTTGGTTTTACGATAACAGGATAACCTATTTCAACGGCCGCAGCTTTTGCTTCATTGACATTTTTCACAATTGCCGTTTCAGGGCGAGCTATCCTTAAGCGTTTAAGCTCTTCAAAAAATTCAGGCTTTTTTCGGACTTTCTCAATGATTTTTGGAGGGTTTCCTAGGATTGGAACCAAATCGTCTAACTCGTGTAAAACATCAAAATAGTCATCTAGCCCGGAAGAAAGCAATATTGCATCAGTTTCACATTTATCGTATAATGACTTTGCCATTTTTAGAAAAGCTTCTGGTTTGAATTTCAAGTTTATCTTTCCGCAGCTTTTTCTAGGCTTTTGTTCAATTATTGCTCTCCACTCAAAGCAGACACGTCGGAGATCCACATCTCCGAAATAATCTACTGCACAAATTTTGTAACCTGCCGACTTTGCAGAGTTGGCAATGGAAACTGTGTCTATTCCAACTACCAAGAGATTCTGAATCCCAGTTTTTGGCAATGGCTTTTACCCTTACTCGAATCCATTTACTCAATGAAAATGAAGAATAGATAAACTTTAGGATGAAGAAGGCAGTAGTTGGTCTCTCCGAATGCGGTTCAAACAATAGGATTTTTAAAGGTTAAGCAACATTAACGACTAAAGAGGGTATAGTCTTGTCAAAAACGCAGTTTAAAAACGTGTTTGTTTTTCTAGATACAGATAAACATGCGAGTTCATTTGATATCCTAACAACCATAGATGTTTTTCCAGATGCTGAAATATTGAAATACGAGAACGTGACTGCTGAGGACGCTGAAAAAATTATTTATGATGCTATGTTCCCAAGGGGTCCAGAAGGTGCAAAACATACAAAAGTTTTCATTAATGGACGTGACTTCAAACTGGTCAATGACATTTTAGAAAGAGCCAAAAAATGCATGTTTCCTCCCTTTGAACTTTCGATAATAATTGACCCGAGAGGAGCCTATTCAACAGCGACTGCTGCCGTGGCAAAAACTTTTGAGCTTTCGGTTGAAAGGGAATCTCGGGGTTTAGACGGTAAGACTGTCACGGTTTTGGCTGCAACTGGACCTGTCGGACAAACTGCCGCAAGGCTTTATGCCTCGGAAAAAGCAACCGTGATCGCCACCTCTCGCGACCTTCATAGGGCTTCAGCAGTGGCGAAAAAGATAAACGAAGAGTTTGGAAGTGAAAGGGTCCAAGGCTTCGAAGCCCAGACTCCCGAAGAAATTGGAAAAGCCATAGAAAATGCGGATATAATCCTTTCAGCTGGAGCGGCTGGGACTTTGCTTCTTCCATTGGCAGTCCTAAGAGAGTTTGGAAAAAAATGCAGGATAGTGGCTGATATTAATGCGATCCCACCATTAGGAGTTGAGGGCTTAAAATCGAAAGTTGATGGCGAAGAAATCCTACCGAATGTTTTCGGAATCGGCGCGTTAGCCATAGGGAAACTTAAGAACAAGGTTGAAACCGAATTGATTAGAAGAGCAGCGGAGGAACCGAAGGGCATATTTGACTACAAAATAGCATATGAAATAGCTAAAAGGGCGGTTCTTAAAAAGTTTGAAGAGAAAAAAGGCCTTCAAGCCAAATCAGAGAAGCACTGGTTACCTTAGCTTGAAAAGAAGGTAATCCCGTTTTCTTTATTTACCTTTTAGTTAGTTTTGGATGCTCTCGATTTGGAACTAATTCTGAGAAGTCGGGCATGAGAAGAGTGTTTGGCTAATCTTTTCCTACCTCATGCAACGCGATACGCTGTTTTGAACGATAGTCTTAGAAATAATGATGTTTAGAATGCTCCTTAAGGTTGTTCTAATTTCTGGATTAGCCTGTACTAGGGCCTAGAATAAAATAGCAGAATGCTCTCTGTTTGATGATTGGAGAAGGTTGTTAAAAATGCAGAGTTTTATGCATATTTCCGCAAAAAGACTGGCGGGGCTTTTATGCGTACTAGCGCTTTCCACTGCTGGCGTTGTTTTTGCTGCTATGAGTTTCATGAATAGCGGTCTTATAGACAAAACAGTGATCGAGACTGGTGAAAATGCAGCAGACAGGGTCACAATCTATGGAAACGGTGTTACTTTCATAACCTACGGAGAAACCATGAAACTTGAGGAAGATACACGCGCAATTCAGTTTTATCTTCCATCTGGAGCGTTAACTGATACACTAACAGTATGCGGAATCAAGGTTGTCAAAATTACCACAAGCGAAGAGTACCATCCAATCATTGAAAGAGGCGATGTAATAACCGTTTACACAGAGGATGCCGTATACACGGGCAAATTCCTCGGCTGGGACAACATGTTACTTCTGGAGGCTAATAACGGAACCATTATGATTCCAGGGGGACGAATAACAAAAATCGTCCTAGCAGAAGTGGTTCAGACGCAAGGACCCAAAATACTCGTGCAGGTTATGACAGATTCGCCACCAAGAGAGTATCAGCTTAAAATCTCTTATTTGATGCGAGGTCCAAAATGGAAACCCACATACTTCATCGACTTAGAGACATCCTATCTGGAATGCTGGGCCACAATAGAAAATGTGGAAAACTGGAACAACTTTACTCTTGTGCTTGTCAGCGGCGGCCCTCACCTAGTCTACAACGGCCCAATCTTCCAACCTTATGTTTACGCGAAAGACATCCAGTCTCTCTCCTCTCCCTCAATTGACTTTACGTCAACCTCAATGGATGAGTACCATGAATATACCTACGGCACTAAGTTGTCGTTTGAAAAAGGCACGGTTGTCAAGTTGCCTCTGTTTAATGGCACTGTAAGTCTGCTGCAAGAATACTACTGGACAAGTGGCGAGGTGCAGAACCGTTACCATATAAATAACACTTTAAACGAGCCGCTTGCAACGGGAATTGTAGAGTTCTATCGAGGCGAAGCGTGGGTAGGTGAAGACAGCATTGCCTATACACCTATAAGGGGAGAGAGCATTGCAATAGTCAACTTTGCCTACGACATCAGGGTCACGGCGACAGTGACAAAATCGGTATATGAGAATCGTCATGAGGTTCGAGGAATAAACATAATAATCCGAAACCACAAGCCAGTAAGTATTCAAATTTTGATTCAACAAGAAATCAATGGAAACGCTTTGGTTACCTCTACACCTCCAGCCACTAAAGTCGGGGCCACTCTTTCATGGCGCATAAACGTAAACGCCGATAGCGAAGCAACGATCTATTATGAGTGGGAACGCCACTGGTAGCTCCCCCCTTTTATGCGTTGAAGATAAATGAAAATCATGATAAGGAAGAAGCGAAATAATAGCGGACGCATTATTGGCACACGTCTAGCATTTACTGGTTAAGCGCGCGCGCTGATTGGTGTTGTTGAGGGTAAGGCCATTTCAAAGCATCTGCAAAGAACTCTTGCAGTAGAAAACGGTCAGGTGATTCCATGCACAATCAAAAACATCGTTAAGGTTGCGGTCGTCGAGAGGCACAAACGCACAGGAAATATTTGTGTAGGCTTCGTGGGGGTCTTCGGTCTAAAGAAGGGGGCCGTAGCTTCAAGCGTTGCACATGACAGTCATAATATAATAGTGATCGGTGTAGACGACACTGACATGGCTGTGGCAGTTAATGCTTTGGCAGATGTTGGCGGCGGAATAGTAGCGGTTCAAGATGGAGAAACAATGGGGTTGCTCGAGTTGCCAATAGCTGGGCTTATGGCTGATGAAATGTCAGAGATCGTTTGTGGAAAGATCGAGAGGTTGCAGAGGGCTTGGAAGACACTGGGCTGTGCCCTTGACTCGCCTTTCATGAGTCTGTCTTTGCTTGCGTTGCCTGTACTGCCAGAATTAAGGATAACGGGTAAGGGCTTGGTAGATGTTAAAGAATTTAAATTCATCTCGCTATTTGTATAGTAAATCTGAAAAAGGACGGGGAAATAGATGACTGAAGGGTTTTTTACGTATAAGGCGGAGAATGGAAACGCTTGTGAAATTGTGGACACTTTCGCTGAAATGTTTCCGATGTGGGCTGGGCGAGTGTTGATAACTGCTGATAGTGAGAGGTGGGCTTTGACTGCAGCGGCTGTCGCCACTGGGTTTGCGACAAGTGTGATTATGTCACCTGCTGAAGCTGGCCTAGAAGGCATTGTACCAGCAGATAAGACTCCGGACAACCGTGTAGGCGCACTGATCCAAATATACAACCGTAATAGGTTCGACTTGAAGAATCAGATGATCCTTCGCATAGGACAATGTATAATGACCTGCCCGACAGCCTCAGCTTTTAACGCGCTTCCGGACGCCAAGAGAAAACTGAAAGTTGGTAGAAGCATACGACTGTTTGGCGACGGATTTCAAAGGAAGGGGCTGGTGGCAAACAGAAAGGTTTGGAGAATCCCTGTCATGGAGGGCGAATTCATCGTCGAAGACGCTTTCGGCGCAGCTGAGGCCATTGCTGGAGGAATGGTCCTTATCCTGGCAGAGGACAAGCCTTCCGGACTTCTGGCGGCTGAAGAAGCAGTAAAAGCCATCAAAAGCAAAACAAGCGAGGTTATTATGCCTTTCCCTGGAGGAATTTGCCGCTCTGGTTCAAAGACTGGCTCCTTAAAGTATAAGCTTAAGGCTTCAACATATCACCCCTTCTGTCCACAGCTGAAAAAGCTTGTGCCAGATTCGCAATTGCCAGATAATGTAGACTGCGTTTATGAAGTTGTTATCAACGGCTTGACAGTTGAAGCAGTTAAAAGGGCTATGGGTGAGGGAATAAAGGCTGCCGCGAGTGTCCCAGGTGTTGTCAGAATTTCAGCAGGCAACTACGGAGGGAAACTGGGCCCATACAAGGCGTTTCTGAAAGAAGTTCTACAGATGGAGTAGCCTCAAAAATTCCCAAACTCTTATTTGATGCCCCGCAATGTAGCTTTACGGCTGAAGAAATCTTAAGTGAAACAATTTGAGCCAAAAAAGAACTTCGCTTGAACTATTCAGGCTAAAAAAGACACTGAATACTCTAGCCAGCAAAGAGGGGCGCGGGACCGAACTGATTTCACTTTACGTCCCGCCTGGAAAACAAATAAGCGAAGTCATGAACATGCTTAGAGACGAGTACGGCACAGCCTCAAACATAAAATCCACAACCACCCGCAAAAACGTTCAAGACGCTATTGTAAAGGTTCAGCAGCGGCTCAAGCTTTTCAAAGAATCCCCTGAAAAAGGGCTTGTGATTTTTTGTGGTGCAATCCCACAGAACGGCGCTGGAAGCGAAAAAATGGAAACTTACGTTATTATACCGCCGGAACCGATAAACATATACCTTTATAGATGCGACGCGCGGTTTCACACAGAGCATTTGCAGGAGCTTTTAAGGGAAAAAGAGACTTATGGCATACTGCTCATAGATTCTTCAGGCGCCACGCTTGCGACTCTCCAAGGTAGAAGACTCGAAATAGTTAGGGAACTAACATCAGGCGTACCCGGGAAGACTCGTGCTGGTGGTCAATCAGCTAGAAGATTTGAAAGGGTTAGGGAGATGAGGCTTCAGGAATATTTTAGGCGAGTTGGCGAACATGCTAACGACGCATTTTTACCTATTGAGAATTTGAAGGGTTTGATAGTTGCTGGTCCGGGGCCGACGAAATATGATTTTGAGAAGGGGGATTACTTGAACTACACGCTGAAAGAGAAAGTTATTGACATAATTGACACGGCGTACGTGGATGAGCAAGGAATAAAGGAGGTTGTTGACAAGGCTCCTGAAATAATGCGGAAAATACGCTACATAGAAGAAAAGGAGATCATGCAGAAGTTTCTCTACGAAATCGGACATGACACTGGAATGGCAACGTACGGGGAAGGAGAGGTTAGAAAGGCTTTAGAGATGGGCGCTGTTAGGACGCTGTTGCTTTCTGATGGACTGGACATAGTTCGGGTTAAAGTGACGTGTAACGCTTGCGGCTACGAGGAGCAACAAACTGTGAAAAGCCAAACTCTGACAAGTTTTGAGCAGAGCCTTTCCGGAAAACCTTGCCCAAAATGCAAAGCTCCAGCCCTAGCAATAGCTGATACGCAAGAACTAATAGAGAATTTTGCCCAATTGGCAGAGTATGCAAATACTGAAGTTGAAATAATATCTGGCGAAACAGAAGAAGGGCAAATGCTGAAAAATTCTTTCGGCGGAATCGCTGCAATGTTACGGTTCAGACTTCAAAACTAGTAGAAAATATCATTTATGAAGTAAAACGCGCTCTATTCCGGCTTTTCCAACGCCTTTTATGAATAGCTTCTTTTGTTTGGAAGTGAATCCAGAGACAAGTTCTACTTTATTGTGAAAAAGCTGCGAAAGCTCTTTGATTAATTCTTTGTTAACTTTTCCCTTGATGGGTTCTTCTCTACAAGAAACCACAATTTCGTCCCCCTCAACCGCGATTCTAAATTCCTTAGAATTAGGTTTCACATACACCTCTAGAATTGAGCCATCTTTCACTTCATTTATTTTCATAGGACGTCTCACTCAAAAATTTACATAATCAACATAAAAGCATATGCAGACGAAACAGCTGAAAAAATAGGAAAAAGCTAAGCAGTTAAAACGTTCTACAATGTCTAGGTGCTAAGGGTGAAGCATCCCTCCTTGTATTTAGATTGGTATATGCATGTGCCAAAGGTAAAGTATGATTTCCGCTCAAGTGGATTAAACTACTTTAAATGTGATCTGAGTTTAGGCGAGGTTGACTTAAGCGTCAATTATACAAATGGTAATCCAGAAGTTGCTAAACTGCTGGCTCAGAGGTACAGTGTTCATGCAGAAAATGTTTTCATCTCGAGTGAAGGTGCGTCAGGCCAAAATGCAAGGATAATTAAATGTTTGGCGGAAAAGAACAAGAACAAAAATGAAGCAATAGTGGAGTATCCAACTTATGAGCCGCTGTTACGACAGGTCGAAGAGCATTTTCCCGTTGTGAAACAACTGGAAAGGAAGGAAAAGGAAGATTACAGACTTGATGCGGATCGGCTGCGAAAAATTGTTTCGGAGAAGACAGGATTACTCATATTAACAAACCCTCATGCGCCAAGCGGAGCAATAGCGGACGAGAGCGAGTTAAAAGAAATAACGACCCTTGCACATGAACGCGGGTTGTATGTGTTATGCGACGAGATATACGCCGAATTCGATCGTAATAAAGTGCCGACGGTTTTCTGCGTTGACGAAGAGTTAGGCATTGCAACAACAAGTTTCACAAAGGCGTATGGTCTTGGAGGATTGAAACTCGGCATAGCACTAGCCAATGGGGAACTTGTTAACGAACTATACACTGATGTATTGAACACTGTCGGAAACAGCCCAAACATCGTGCAGCTCATTGCAGTCAAATTATTAACTAACCGGCAAGAGAGCCTTGAAAGACATAAGCAGAAATGGACTTGCTTGAAAGATGAAACTGAAGAGTGGCTGCAAAGGAAAAATCTAGAATATTTCCCGAGTAAGGTTGGCGTAACCTACTGGGTGAAGCTGCCAATTAAGGACACATATAAATGGATGAATGAACACGCAATCCCGCATTACAGTCTAGCCGCGGTTCCAGGGGCATTCTTTCTTTTTGCGGATTGTTACAAACTTGTAAAGTCAGACAGAATAAGACTGAGTCTTGGCAACATAAACCCAGACAAGCCGAACCTGACAGAAGCTCTTGAAGCTTTGCAAGAAGGACTGAAGACGCAGTAGGCTGTCGACTTTTGATAGATTTTTGGAACAGGTTAAGAATGCTGGAGTCTCAGTGAACAAAGTTCTTTTTTGCCAAGATACATATGAGCAGAGTGATCGACATTAACAAAATCACTAACATATTTGGTGAGAATTCCGGAATAGTAATGTCAAGTGAGACACGCAATATTGAGAGCGCAGCAACCTTAATATGGTTCCCGAGATCCTGGGGTTCAACCCAGTTTAGTGTTTTGGTAGAAGTTGAATTATCGTACGGAGTATGAATCCATCCAGGAGTCCCCGTGCGCCATTTGTCGTTGTACAGAAGGGGGAACGATTCAAGCATTGTACTGGGGGTCACTGATGTAGCGTCAGAGATATTTGCATCAAAATTCCAATTCGAGAGAACTATTGCATTAAACTCTGACGGGTCTCGAAATGATTCGTGGTCTGAGTCAGCGAATGACTCTAACATGATATTGATACCTAAATCTTGAGCGGCTTTAACTATTATTTGGTCTAGGTCAAATCCGCCCATAGGATCTGTCTCTGTAACATACAAGTCGTCACTTCCGATGCAGTCCAAATTAATGACAGCCGTGACGTTTACCATCTCGTTTTTATGTTGTTTTATATAATTTACGGAGCCTACACAGTACAGTTCCTCGCAAGTGAAGGTTACAAGAAGGAGCGTGTAGGTAGGCTTGTAAAGCTCTCTGTCGATCGCTTCACTGAGAACTCTGGCAAGCTCTATGACACCTGCTGTGCCCGCTCCGTTGTCGCAGAATCCGCTGCACATGACCGTGTCGTAGTGACTTGAGATAATTACCAGTCTCTCTGGATTCTTGTAGCCTTTAATTCTTGCAACAACATTGTAATTGATCCCATTTCCTACAATCGATTTGATAGAAATGCTGGCAGATATATCCATTGAGTTTTCTTTATTTCTGATCAGTAAGCCGTCGTCATAGTTTACAAAGCCAACTGGAATGCTAAGATTCCAATAGTAGGGTCCATAGCCTCCAAGGGGGAGACCGCCGGCTGAAGAATGAAACGTGGGAGCAAATGACATCCAGTCGTACCACCAAGTGTAGACAACCGCTACTGGACGCTGTGCTCTTAACTTATCTATGAACAATTGTATCCAACCGCTGCTTGGAGGGGCCATTCTTATTTCTCTGCCGATTAGCACTATTTTTCCGGTTGTGTTTATGGTATCCCAAGTAGCTGTGTCTATCGGGTGCTTTCCGATTTCAGTACGATCGGCGGCAGTCGGCAATGGTAAAGTCACAAGGTCGGCGAAAACACCTTCGCTGGGGGTGAACCAGCTATAATGTTCGCATTGAAAAGAACCGATCAGAACTTGGTCATTCATGGTATCTTTGTTTCCATCTTCATCAATAATAAGGGAAGGCTTTTCCAGCAGGGTCCAAGTTGCAAACTGGAAAGGCTCAAGCCAAGCCTCTAATCCAAAACTCTCGAATTGTTCCTTAATCCAATTCGCAGTTTCATTCGCCCCCAGGGACCCAGATGAACGAAAGCTGGGATTCGAAAAAGCGATGTTCTCTAATTGTAAGTCATAGTCATATGCTCTTGAACCATTGACAAGTGCAATGACTTCTGGTTCAGAGAAGACAAAACTTTCCTCTTGAAATTTCGATGAGGAGTCTGATGAACTATAGATTTCTTGACCGTAGAATATTGATATTGATGTAACCATGATTGATAGCGCCCATAAAATCGCGAGAAATAATCTTTTTGTCACAGGCTCCTCACTATGTTCGTGAAGATGCTCAATCAAGAAATAATCCTTTCGGAAAAATCGCTCTTGGAGCCATTGTGATTATTATCGCGCTTAAAGGATACATCAGCCCTAGTAGCGCGCGGAGAAGAAAACCAAGTTTTCATAGATTTTTCGTCTGTTTCACGATGAGCGAAACATAATTAATACAATTCTAATATTAAGTTACTTGATGCAGTTTGAAGGAAAAGGAAACGAAACCTTTGGTGTGCCCATTTTGCGGTGCTCCTCAGAGAAGGTACGTTCCAGCTGATGCCATGCAAGTAAAGTGCCAATATTGTGGAGGAATATTTCTGGCTCCGCCTTGGATGGGAGGCGGAACATATCGTTGTTTTAGCCATCCTGAAAGATTGGCAATTGGGAAATGTAATGACTGTGGAGAGAGCTTTTGCGGAGATTGCCTTCATGTTTATAAACTTAGCACAGAAGGCGCTAGAGCGATTCTTTACTTGTGTCCAAAATGTCTGAGAAAGAGATACGTTGAAAAAGCTGTTGGATTGATTTACTTTGGCGTTATCTTTTTGTTATTTGGAGTATTCGCAGCTCTGGTCTCGATACCAATTGGCGTCTTAATAGCCTTAATAGGGGTAGGTAGCATGATTTATGGTAGCATGAAAAGAGAGGAAACGCTCGGAGAATTGACAATTGCTGAACTGCAGGCTGAAAAGGAAAAGAGAAAGGTTGAGCTCGCGACTGTGAAAGAAATCGATTTAGAAGAGATTTACAGTGAACTTTTAACACAATATGTGAATCGTTGGGGAACTCAAACGGGGATCGAGCTTCTAGAAAGTGAAATAATGGCCTATACAAGACATGGAGTGAGCTTCCAAGAGGCAGTTAAGAAAGTCTATCAACGGCAAATAAAGAAGCCCACATAACATAAGATGCCCGGTCACGTCTTTTCTGAGAATGTTATAATTTGGAGTGAGCTTCTCTATTTTGACAAAATGGTTATCTTCGAACCGCCAGGATAAACGCTCTGACGATAAGCGAGACACCGATGAGCATTATTATTTCAGCCCAGAAGACAAACCATGTCGTTGTTGTTGCCGTTTCATTAAGTAGTGTTTGGATAAGATAGCTTGTTCCCAACCAGAAAACAATGTTTGATGCGGTTTCTGCTTTTTTGCCCCATGGTGAGCCGGCGATAAATCTCAGCACTACAAAGACTATTTGGAAAAAACTCCAGACTAGGCTAAATTGCCAGGCAGCTGAATAGACCGCTGAATTGGCACTAGGAGATGTTGGTGGATATTTTGGCGCAGGAAGGTGAATTACCGTATTCGGGACATTAACGATATCGAAGTCGCTGAAGAAGGCAAGGATATTATCAAAAAGATTTGGCGTGGTTACGAAGATTACCCCGATGAGAATGAAGAAGAAACCTGCGGAAATAGCGCTGAGGAGACCTTCTCTGTATCTAGGTTGAAAAACCTTCGGACTTTCGCTCAACTTAATCCTCTCAACCTCAAGTATTTTGCGAAATGAGCATATAACGCTTCTCTACTAGCTTAGGTACATGTTTTAAATACCAGTGTTTCAATAAGGAGAAGACAAATGGATAAAGGTGAAGGGTATGTCGTATTGTCCTAAGTGTGGCGCTAAAATAGATGAGAAAATGGCCTTTTGTCCTAAGTGTGGCGCTCCCTTAAAAGTTGAACAGCCTCCTACTGCGCCAGCCCCTGCTCCAGCGGCTCGCAGAGCTGAGAAAGAAGAAAAACGTGAAAAGGAAGAGAAGAGGGAGAAGAGGGAAAAGGGAGAAAAATACGAGAAGCGTGAGTTTGCGTTCTTAGGTCCTTTGATAGGGGGCTTAATCTTGATATTCTTAGGCTTAATGTTCTACTTCGAAGTGACTGGCCTCATCGTAAGGGGGCTTATTGGAGCCTTATTCCTAATTCTGGTTGGTGTACTAATTATTATTGGAGTTATCTATGCAGCGATGATAGCAGCGAGAAGACATCCCAAAACCTAGAGTATCTATCCGAAAAATAACTTGTAAAGCCTGTGTTCCAGAAGCGTTAAAGCGGTGCTTCTCCCAATCACGCGGAAGTAGTTTTTCCCAGCCGCCTCAATTATGTCTCCAATGTCGTATCTCGGAAACATACATGAAGAGATTATTAGTTTGCCCCATTCGCCACGCTTGAGTTCATGCAGCATTTTTGTTCCTTGTCTGGTTGCAACTTCGAAGAAGTACTTGTCATAGTTTGGCGTAACATAAGGTAATTCATCGATTTGTTGTGCAAAGACTCCTTCGGTTGCGCTATAAATCTCAATCACAGGGACTTGTCCAAAATATTTTCTGAGTATGGGCGCGTACTTGAAGGGTATCTTTCGCACGCTTGTGCAGAACAAGGCCCGAAAATTCCAAAGTTCCTTAGGCTTTTTTCCGTGTTTTCGCTGAACATATCTTGCAAAGGATAGGATGACCGGCGTGACCCCCATTGTAGCAACTGCGTTCTCATCTAGCGCGCACTGATAGGTTAGTTCGAATCTTCTTTCCCAATCTGCCTTAGTGATCCCGGAACCTAATGCATCTATTTCTTGTTGCCTTGGCAGAAGGCTCACTTTATTAAATGTTGGATTTAGTTTTGCGTAAGTTCCAGAACTGTACCCGTAGGCAACCGTTTGTCCTCCAATCGCTATCGTGTGAACGGTGGATGGAAAATTTAGGTTGAGAATTTTTCCGGTTAGAAGTTCAAAATCTCCTTTTCTCAAAACATAATTTATTAGCGCCCGTGCTCCGCACGTGAAAATCTGTTTGAGATGCGTCTTAGTTGCGGGCAGCACTTTTGCAGGACCTGTTGAGCCTCTAGTCATGACCCAGCACACAAGAGGTTCTGGAAGAATAACGGAGTAGTCTCCCTTTTGAACCTCGGCTAAGTATGGGTTGAGTCCTCTGTAGTCTATGATCGGGAAGTTGGCTCTGAAATCTGTGGTGTCTTTAACTTCGGAAGCGTGATGGCTCTTCCCATAAGCAGTTTTCTTGTATTGTCTAATCAAGTCCAGTAGGGCTCGTCTTTGAGACTCTTGGGGGTTCTGTAAAGCCTCGTACCATGAGCCTATTATAGGTTGGAAGACGCCTAGGTCGCCTTTTTCTGGAAACATTAGGGATTCAGAGAATGATTTGGTCCAATCTACTTATATGTTTCATCGTTTCCGCGAACGCGCGGGAACGCCAGAGCCTGTATGCGCAATATTGTTTGAAGGTATAAGTGTTCTTCTCAACAGAAAACTATAGACATCGATCTAATTGACGTCCTTTTCAGCGGACTAAACACCCAAACATGGGAAAGAATTAAACATATAGTAGTAAATAGACATTGTGAATGGTGTGGTCAATGGGAGAGTCCTTTCAATTTGAATATGGGAAGAAGCTAACGAAGATAAAAGAAGAATTGAGTAAAAGGGAGGTGGATGTCAGAAACCTTTTGACGAATATTGAAAAAATCAAGGTGGAAGCACTAAAGAAAACCGAAGAAATGAAATATTCTGCTGAACATGATATAGAAAAGATTGAACAAGACATCATAAAATCAATTGGATTGGATGCTGAAGCAAAGGCAAGAATTGCCTCTGAAATTACCGCATTAAAGAGTGAAATTGAAAAAAGACACACTGAACTAAGAAAAATAATCCTAGAGAAAGCCACGCTCTCATAATATGAATACTAATCCTTTAGAGGAAAAACTGCAGGAGATGCTTCTAGCGCGCGCGAGATAGTCTGCTCGATCTCGCATTGACGACTGTAAGCTAAATACGGAGAAGGGCTAAACAAGAAGATTAAGAGACAAAATAAGTGTTCATGGCGATCTGTATTCTGGAAGGAACAAAGTAGAAGACGCCCCTAGTTATCTCAGATAGAAAATAACACGCGATATTCAGTGCTCGCATCTAACGTTTAGATTTTTTGCTAGACGTTTCAAATCTTCATTGCTCATCCATTCTGTCTTGAGATAATTGCAAATTCGCTCATCACTTAATCCCAAGTTTCGTGCCTCTTGGACTGCATGGCGGTAAGCATCAACTTCTGTCGGTCTCTCTGCATAGTCATAATGGTTGTCGAAGAGTTCCTTTCCTTCCATGAATTGTCTTATGTGGACAAGTTCGTGGATCAAGTCAAGGTATATGTCAACCCTGTCGCCGTCGTTCAAATAGCGGGAACTGACTACTATATGGCCGTCTTCACCGTCAACCCACATGTAGCCTCCGAGCCAAGTGAACTCAACTCTAAGATTGCGAAGCACCTCCTCTGTCTTCTCCCCAAATATTCGCCTAATCGCCTCAACTTTCTCGAAACCCTTGAAATAATCAGTAAATGCATAGGTCGATCTTCCGAACCGAATTGTTCTGCTCAAGCGCAGCATCTTAACTAAACGCAGCACCTTGAGCAGTAGCAATTCACGCCAGTCTGGCATCGTCTGCCCCTTCCATCAAGTATCTAAAAGCAGGCGCCTATTTTTATTATCATGTAAAAATATCCGAAAAAGAACTCAGTACAGTGAAAAAGCCTCTTCTGTTTGAGCGAAAGTGATGAGCATTTACTAGAACTATACCATTCGTGCGTTCTCTGCGTCCTTCTGGCGAAGCTCTTTTCTCGTCGGAATTGTTATGACAAGCACACCATTCTTGTATTCTGACGATGCAGCTTCTGCAACGACTTGCCTATTTGGCAATTTTATGGTTTTGCGTAAGTTCTTGGCCTCAATGTCAACGTAGCCTTGCTGTATGTTCAGTTTTATGTCGTCTTTCTCCTCTCCAGGCAGTTCAACGTAGATCTTTATGGCGTTCTCTTCTTCAAAGATGTCTGTTAGAGGATCGCGTATTTCCTTTGTGGCAGTTTCTGGAACTTCGAAAGGTCTTTCAGGAAGTGGTCGCCTTCTTAAAGGTTTCAATGGTTCCAGCGGTTCTAATGGTTCGTCTGACTTGAAGCTGCCGCGAATAGTATAACCTTTCACGCCGGGTTCATCAATTTCTTTGATCTCCCATGTGCCCTTGACTTCTCCATTTTTGATTCTTTCAAGAATCTCGTTTAACTCTCTTTGAGACTTTTTAATGAATTTGTTGAAGCTTTCAAAGTCGTCGAATATTTCTTCAAAATCATCATCAAATGTCAACTTTTTCACCTCCCTTACAGATCTTCCATTTCTTCTAAAGACTCTATCAAACGGCGTAAGGCAAGACTCATCATGA
>CAZADP010000009.1:0-15640 GCA_964483905.1 uncultured Candidatus Bathyarchaeia archaeon
CAGTCATAGCATAAGTCTTAGAGAAGGAATTGACGACCAGTGTGCGTTCCCTCATCCCAGGAAACGTCGCAAGGCAATAGTGCTTAGCGGCATCATAAACTATTTTCTCATAAACTTCATCGGAAATCACAATCATGTCACGTTCAACAGCAATCTTCGTCAAAGCAGCAACTTCATCATAGGAAAGGACAGCACCGGTAGGGTTGTTGGGGTAATTAATGATCATCACACGTGACTTATCCGTGATGAGTGACATCACGTCAGCAATAGACGGCTTAAACTCCCTCTTCTCTAGCAAAGGAATGTGAATGGGAACCCCGCCAGCTAAAAGAACCCCGGGCTCATAGCAAACAAATCCAGGATTTGGGATCAACACCTCGTCACCAGGATTTATTAAGGCAAATAGTGCTAAGAAAATCGCCTCGGTTCCGCCAACTGTTATCAATGTTTCGGAGTCTGGGTCGTAGCTTAGACCGTAATCACGATAGGCCTTCTGAGCCAAAGCCTCTCGAAGTTCAGGAAAACCATTCGTCGGAGCATAGTGTGTCTCACCTTCTTTCGCTGCTTGCCAACCAGCATCCAAAGCATGCTTTGGAGGAGTAAAATCAGGCTCACCCACACTCAAATTAATAGCGCCAGGCATTTCTGTGGCCAAACTGAAAAACCGCCGTATTCCAGAGGGCTTTATGCTTTTCAGGCGTTCTGCGGGCTTAAAGCCGGAAACCAAGATCTATTCCTCACTATGCATTGTCCTCCTCCGCATAAAATGTTTACGTCAGTAAATCAGCCATATTGACGTGAAGATTTCGACAATCTTAAAAGGCTAGCCTGTATACAAAATTGTATCCATCCGACATAATCTGTGGAGGAAAGGCTTGAAGTTAAAAGAAGGCGTCCATTCATTGCTAACGAGTTCCCTAAGCGACCCGATTGTAAAAATACTGGCTAAAAATAGCCACCTGACGAGAACGCAGCTCGAAACACTGCTAATTGACATTTTGGCCCAGAATGCTTCAGTAAAACCACTGAAATACGATGAGAAGGCTAGGTTACGGCTAACAAAGGCAAAAATAAGTCGCGGAGCCTTTAATCGGAGTCTAAGGCAGGCAAAAGAAAACGTCATAAAAGCGATTTATACTGTACTGCTATTAGGGTACTTAGGGATATTTGAAAGCACAACTCTAGACCCCTATCTCGAAATAGCAAACAAATTGCACGAATACTTAGAAGCATACAAAGACATATCAAACAAAAGCGGACATCTAGATGAACATCTAAAGGCCATAGAATTGATAAGAGAAGAGCTTGAAACAAGCCTGAAACAGCTCTCAAATCCATCAGAAGGCACTCTGTGACGTCACACATCACAATGTCAATCGCCAAACGTTTGCAAAAGAAGGCATATTTGCTTTGTAGAGGAGAGAGAAAAGCACTGCAAATCCAAAAATGTCCCGGAAATGGAGCGTTTGAATTCAACCATCAGCAGAGAATTGGGCAGAGTAACGACCTCTTAAAACTGTGATCTGTGACATCATATAACCATTAATTCATCATAAACATCATAAGCTTTAAATCCTCCATGGTAACTCTGTGATCCGTGATGTAACATGTGCAAATCACGCAGGCTCACAAGTGAATCACAGAGGTGCATACTGTGACCGAAGTCCTGCTAGTGCTAGTTGGCGTGTTACTCGGTTCAACTGTAATTGCCGCCATTGAATACTATAAGCAACTCCGTAGAGTCCAGAAGGAGTATGAGAAAGCAAAGGGCGAAGTAGAAGACATAGTTTTGAGTTTTAATAGGCAGTTTAGGCGTGATGCTGAGAAGCTTGAGCTTCTCGCATATAGAACGGAAGCAACTGCTTCGAAATGTGAGGGCGTCGTGAAGAAATTGGAAGAAACTGGCAAAGTATTGCAAACCCTAGGAGCCAGGATAAGTTCTGCCACAGAAGATAAAAAGACTATGTCTGGAAGGTTGGATGAGATTGAAAAACAGGTACGTGATGTTGTCACGTCACAGGAGAAATTGTCGTCAAAAGTCTCCACCATAGAAGAACAAGTCCGCAAGTTTTCGACGATCCCTGAGGCAAAGGTTGAGGCTGTGATACCTATCAAAAAGGAGAAGGCCTTAGCCCCGCTGACCGAAACTGAAGTATCTGTCCTAGAGATGCTGGCCTCAGAAGGGCCTAAGACAGCGCCTGAGATTAAGGAACGAATCAAGCTTAGCCGGGAGCACACAGCCAGGCTGATGAAGAAGCTTTATGAAGAAGGATATTTGGAAAGGGATACTGGCAAGATCCCGTTTAGGTACAGCGTTAAGAAAGAAATGGAAAAGATTTTGAAAAAGGCCGAAAGCGAGGCAGCATAGTCTGCTACAGTGGAGCAGAATTTTGTCGGCTTAACTTTTTGAGGCGCTTCTCAATCTCTGAGAGCCTTTGTGATTCCAAGAGCCCATAATCTTCTTTTCCCCTCTTATCTAAATATTCAGGATAATGTGTGACCTTTACTGGTACAGCAAACCTAATTTTTGGTTCAGATATCAGCAGAGCCTCGCCAACATCGAGCATTTTGATTTCGGTGTCGCTATACTCTAGATAAGGTGTATTTTCGGTTAGGTATAATCTGTCTTTTCGTAGCTCTGTCTTCATAACTACCTTTGTCCACAATTCAGCGAAAACATCGAAGTTGATCCGTGAAGGCCGCGGAGTTACTGCGTTAAGGCCAACTCGATACTTGCGATACGTTAGGGCAATGTCGGAAAATATGGTACTTGGCTTGTTAGGATCAAGAAATTCATGCGCCTCTTCAAGGGTTATGAGAAGCGTTGGCAGTCTCTGCCACTCTTCGTAACTTTCTTCCCACATACGTTTGTAATGTTTTGCAATCGTTGAAGCTGCTAGGCAAGTGATTTTATTCTGCTCTTCGGAGCTTATCCCTGAAATGTCAACAAGGCAACTTATTCCTTTGCATACGTTTCGAACGACGCTGTCAACAAAACTGTAGTCGGATGTTGGGAAGAGATCAGGGGAAAGTGACGACAGTTTGAGTGTTAGGGCTTCGATTACGTGCTTCATTTTGTAGTCTGCTAGGCGTCCCACGCCAGCATGTCCTTCGGCACCGTATACATTCCGAGTTTCTTCAATCCAAGCCTTCCCTAACCTGTTGTAAAGTTTCTTGGCAAGTCTGAACTGAGGAAGACCTATGTCTGGAAACATTGTGAGAAGCTTGTCGGGAGTGATTGTGTATAAGCCAATAGTCATTTTTCCATTTCGCGCGCAATAATGCTGAACCTTGCTGTGGAACAATGGATGGTCTTTCAACCCTTTTTGTGGGGTGATACCCTTTCCCTCTAGAAGCTGGCCAGCGAAGTCGAAAATTAGAGCCGCCGTTCCGGGAGCGTTGTCAATGATCTGTGCATTTAGAATTAGTTCGGCGTTTGTTTTACCTGAGCCGGTCATGCCAAACATGCCCATCATTAGCGGTATGGTTTCAATGTTTATGCCAACCGAACCTAACAGTTGCTGTCCAGAACGTAGCCTCCCTACTTCTAGCTCTCCAGAAAGTTTGAGGACCGAACAGTCTTCTTCGAAGACTGGGAAAACTTTGTCTCTGTAATTTGGGTTGAAGGTTGGAGAACGCACTCTACTAGCTCTCTTCTCCAGAAATAGAATGGCTTCAACACTTCTATAGGATGAGTAGGGGCCAAAGGCTTCCTTTCCTTCTGCTTCGCGCAGTTGCTCGATCATATCAAGTGCGGAGCTACTCTCGGCATTAACAACCCGCGCATAGAAGCGTTTTTCATCCGAGTCTACCCGGATAATTTGTCCAAAAGAGATGTTGACCCCTTTGTTTAGAAAGAACGATATGGAGTCTCCTTTCGTTCCGCAAACAAACCCTATAGGTTCAGAATTGTTCACCCCACCACTCCCACTCAAACGCGCGCTTTATTCCATGAAGCTCATCAGTAAATCTGCATGAAAATTCTTCCCTTCGAAGTCTTTCCAATAGGTCTGCATTGGCGAGCACATTTTCAAGCTGGTTGTGGTAAGAAAGAAGCATCGAGTCAGAGGGCTTAGAGAATTCATGGGCAAGCCAAAGGGGAATAAGGTATCCTAGGCATCGTGGGTCTTCGGCCACCGCGGTCAAGGGAGAAAGCACCTCGCTTATTTGCCGATTTGTCAGGTATTCCATGATATCACAGCGAAAGACTCGCAAACTCTCCTCGCATAGCTTAACAAGAGATACGTCTCCGTACAGGCTCTTTTCCTTATCAGCTTCTCTGATCGGATGACAAACCCAAGTATTGTAAGGAGAGAGCATACTCGTGGTGGCTATAAGGTCTCTTCCCTTTTCATCGTGAAGTGAGGGAGAGTTTTTGCTAATAGCTAGAAGGTTTACCCCTTCCTTCTCACACTTCTCATAGAGCGACACGCGAAACTTTCTTCCCCCGCCGAAGTACCCTCACCATCAAGCAAGAGATAGTTACTAAGGGGAGAAGCATGCTCGTAGTAAGAAAGGTCAGTTCTCTCGTTAAGAAGGCCCAATGCCATCTGGCTTTCTAGTTCGATCCTTACGTCTGTAAGAAAGTTACTACGAGTACGCGCGTCGCCTACCACAGTACATAATCTCTCTTTATAGCTCCAATCAACTTCACGCTCTTTAACTAAGGCGCACGCCGCCCGCATAAGGTAGACGCCCCAATTGTTTGCTCTCTTAAGAGTCCTTGTCGAACAATCAACGGCAACGTAACTTCCAGAAAATGTGCTCATTTTTTCCAAGGGCTTTATCATAGATATGTCGGGCTTGATTACCACCATTGGCTCTTCTATCACTTCCACCGCACCTGCAACTCGTCCTTTGTCTATGTAAAGCCTCAGCTTATTCTCCATGTCTGTCAGGTCTGCGGTAATATCGCCCTTCAACACCATGGTTTTATAACCTAGAATATTCTGTGTATAAGATTATTGCATGTTAACCTTATTGTCTTTTGTGCGGATTAGTAGACCTCATATCGCATGCGAAACGGCTCTATAGATGTAGTTCTACGCAGATCTCTGTAATAGCCTTATCAGGGTACTTGCTGTTTGGGCGTGGGTCGCGAAAAACTTGGCGCCGCTTTGTATTTCAATCGGTTACCCGTTCCTGCCCTCACAAGTATTCCTTTGTTTGCCATTCTGACGAGGTAAGTTGCTACGGTGCTGAGGCCTATGGGTTCCGTGAATTCCTGTTCGTAAACTGACTGGACCTCTCTTGAAGCGAACCAGACGATTGGGAAATGCTTTTGAACGACAATACGAACCTTGTCGCATTTAGAAAGCTCATTGCTTCCCACAGCTGTATGAATTCCTGGGTTGCCTCCACTTGGCATCCCGCCTAGCAACTCCACTAAGTCTAAGAGGCGAAGCGCCTTTTCCCTGTTTATTTGGCCTTCGAAGGTAACAGTATATTTATTACCTTCGCTATCGAACAGCTCAACTCGCATTTTTCTCGCTGGCATTAATAGTGGGCACCTTAGGCGGCTGTTCACAAATCTACAGTTCACAAGTTATAGGTATTATGGTGAACAAATAAAAAGAAAAAAACCTATTCCGAGCATAAAAAAAGCAAAGAGAACCCCATTTCATTGTTTTTGGTGTTACAAGATTCACATTTTCTCCAAACACAAAACTAGAATAAGGACACCAGCAAAATCCAATCTGCAGTAGAAGAGTAGGGGTCGTCCTTTCACAGAAAAGAGACATAAAAAAGTTAATATCTGACGAAAGAAAGCCAAGAAGATGCATTTTTGGCTTAACTTCACAACCTTTTCGCAAAAGTGTGAAAATAAAGAGAACATAATCCAATTGAATTCTGCGATCTAGCAAGGTCTGATCCCAAAGTAAGTTGAGAAAGATGTAGGAGCCAAAAAAGAAGAAAGAAGAAATCGTGCATACCCGCCCCAAAAGGCACAGAGCAAAGCGACACCCCTCGGTTTCCAGTGGAAAAGCAAAACTACGAGTAAAGATTTGAACGTAATTAAAAAATTTCTGGTTAGGTGTCAAAAATCTTTAATAATAATCATTTTTATAGTTCGTAGGATCTTTAAATTTCAGAGTATATCTCTCGATAGTAAAATAAATCGGCGTTCTTTGTCACAACTAAGTCAGACTTCCAGTAGAAATTCTGGGGTGTGTTGCCCTTTCTTAAGCATTCTGTCATAGCGGCTGTATTTTTCTTTTAGGATTTTTGCGTCGTCAATTTAGATTTCTGTACGGCAGAACTTATTTCTCGCAAAAGGAAATGAGGCGTACTTTTGACCATAGTGGAGGATTTGCAATGAACAGTGCGAACCTACTTGACAGTGTTTTCGAAAAATTCGCCAGCAATGCAAAGGTCTTTAAGGATAGAGAGGTCATGCGGCATGATTACTTGCCTGATAGGTTGCCACACCGAGAAGAACAGGTCACACAGCTCGGGGAGACAGTTGCCCCGGTTTTAAAAGGTGCGAGAAGCTCTAACATCTTTATTTACGGAAAAACTGGAACAGGTAAGACAGCTGTGACAAAGTATGTTCTGAATCGTCTTGAGGTTAAATCAAAGGAATTTAATGCGCCAGTCAAATTCTGCTACGTTAACTGCCGTAGGGCCAGATCTGAATATCGGGTATTCGCAAGTTTATGCCAAAGTATAGGTGTACCTATTCCTTTCACAGGTTTGTCTGTTGGGGAAGTTTTTGATAGATTTAGAATGGGTTTGGAAGCGTCTAAAATCATTTTTATTACGGTTTTGGACGAAACCGATGTATTACTAAGAACGAGTGGCGACGCCCTTCTTTATGATCTAACGAGAGTAAATGAAATTTTGAGTAAGAGCAGGGTATCCCTCATTAGCATATCTAACGATCTTCGGCTTAAGGAGTTTCTTGATCCGCGCGTTTTGAGTTCACTGAGCGAGGAGGAGATTGTTTTTAGACCTTATGACGCTGGCGAATTAAGGAACATTCTTTTTGAGCGTGCGGCATCGGCGTTTTATGATTGTGTGTTGTCTGATGCCGCTTTGAGTCTTTGTGCTGCTTTGGCTGCTGCGGAGCACGGTGATGCAAGGCGAGCTTTGGACCTGCTGCGTGTTGCGGGAGAGGTCGCTGAACGGAAAGGAGCTCGCATTGTGGTTGAAGAACATGTTAGAGAGGCTGAGAAGCACATCGAACATGACCGTGTTGTTGAAGCTCTTAAAAGTCTGACTCTACATTCGAAGCTTGTGGTCTTAAGTGTTTACCACCTGCACAAGGTGGATGTTCATCGCGCCATCACTGGCGAGATCTACGAGGTCTACAGTGAATTATGCGGGGAATTAGGTGTTACGCCTTTGACGCAGAGGCGTCTTTGTACTCTCATAAGTGAACTTGACTCTATGGGACTGTTAAATGCTAAAATTACTAGCATGGGACGATATGGTCGAACAAAGAAGATAAGATTAGAAATTGCGCGTACATTTATTAGAGCTGTTTTCTCTGTTGACGGTAGGCTCGGGCGATTGGTCGATCATGAGCCAAGATGCCTTTCGAAAAATGCCAATAGTAGGGGTTGAGGACGGAAGTTTCCAAAAAGGTGTGACTCGAAAGGCTCTTCTTGCGGCCGTTTTGCTTAGAGGAATGAAGATCAAAAACGTGAAGGTCACTGAAGTCACTGTTGACGGTCTAGATGCAACACAAAGGCTTTCCGAAATCTTGAGCGAGTGGGAATTCGTGGCTGTTCTGCTCGCTGGCGTATCCTTTGCAGGCTTCAACGTGATTGACCCAACAGTAATACATGAAAAATTTGAGAAACCAATTATCATAATATCCAAAAAAAAGCCGGACAACAAGGCTGTGAAGCAAGCCCTGCAACGACATTTTGAAGACTGGAAAATACGATGGGCCATCTTTGAAAAATTGAACTCTTTTAATCGAATTACTGTTTCAGCTGGTGCGCCGATATATGTTGAGACCATAGGCATGGGCGTTAGGTTGGCTGCTAATCTTATCAGCGCTTTGTCTTTTTGTGGAAGAGTTCCTGAACCAATCCGCATTGCGCGATTAATTGCGCGTGGGCTCTCTTAACTGAATGGAACAACTGTAACCTCTAATGTTTGAAGGTCTACGACTGGAACTCTGCCAGGCGTTGGGACCATTCCAAGCCTTCGCATATAATCTGTCTGCTCCTGCCAACAGCCTGAGTTGATAACTAAGACACCACGGTAATTGCTATACCCTAGTATGTGCACATGGCCTGCGTGGAAGATGTCCGGAACATGGTCTATAACTAGAAAGTCTCTGTTTTCAGGTGATAACATTGTTTTCCCACCGTACACTGGTGCTAGATGGCGACTCTGCAACAGCAGTTTCATCGCTTTTTCTGGACGTTCCATTCCGGGAACGGTATAGATTATATCGTCCAAGCTGCGACCATGATACAACAGAATTTCTACGTTGTGAAGGCTGAAAAGACAAGGATTTCCAAGAGAACGGACGTTTCTTGACTCTTGCAATGTTTTCAGGAAGGTGTTCGATATGGCTGGCTGAGGTAATGCTTTTCTTGGGGCATCGTGATTTCCGGGTATCATTATCACTTCTATATAATCAGGAATTTGCTCAATGTATTTTGCAGCAAGCCTATACTGCTCATGAACGTCCTTGATTGCCAGTTCTTTGATCTGATTGGGATAGACTCCTATCCCATCAACGATGTCGCCAGCTATCAGAACATACTTGACATGGCTTGCTATCTCTTTCATTTTCCCGTCTCCGTATTTGCCATTAAGCCATAGTATGAAGTGGTTAAAGACTTCTCGCTGGAATTTTGTGCTGCCTATATGCATGTCCGAGGTGAGTACTGCATAAACTGGTACTGAAGCCTTGTGCTGAGGCCTTTGAGCTATGTCAGGCAGAGTTATGTCTTCGGCTATTAAGAGGTTACTTCTCGTCTTTAGAACGCTCAAACAGACGACTTGATCGATCAGGAGTAACTGTGATTTTTTCATGAGTTCTTGTGGGGCGTTTTGTGACACGAGCACAGTTGCGTTTGCCTGCAAGTCTTCAACAGTTAAAATTATCCTTTGTTTTGATTCTCTTTTTTCAGTTATCATGGCGATTATTTTGAGCTTCGTATTTGGCGGGGCTTTTAATGCGTCCATAATTGAAGCGGCGCTCTTGACGTCTATTCTTTGCCTCAGCAGTTTTTCTATTCGCTTGAACCTATCTCGAAAGTATTCCAAGTAATCCTCGATTGTTCCACTCGAGCTCAATTTATCGCTTGGGTCATCAATTATTTTGATGTTTGTTTCAACTTCTTCTGCATAGGGGCGGAATTCCCTTTTTGCTTCTGTTATTTGCCGCTCTGGCAACGTTTGAGCAAGTATTCCCTTTGTTGCTTCTGACGCTTTAGTCAACTCTTCCAAAAAAACTCTGTCGATAAATAGTGGCTTTTCTTTTAACCCCTCAATTCTTTGTATCGCTTTGATTATGATCTGTGTTGGGTCTTCAGTTGGGGCTACTATGGTTAAGAATTCGAACGCTTCTTTGTTGAGTAGATAGCCTGCTGCGATTGTTAATTCCACTGCCTTTTGTAGTTTTTCAGTCTCAGTCATAGCTGGAGGGTTCTCCCGTCTTGTTTTTTGGGAATGATTATGTAGCCCTCTTTCTCGTCGCCTAAAGCCTCTGTCCGATTTTGCATATGAAGATATGCTGTTAAAGCAGCTGTTATTGCGTCGATCTCGTGGGGTGTCAATGTGCGCGACTTGATATCTCCTTTCAGTCCCATACTCTTCAGGGTTACTTGGATCTTTTCCCAGTCTTTTGATGGCATATTTAGGGCTTTACGTGTCGATGTGGGATGTACTTCTATTGTTTTGTATCCTTTCTGTGCTATTAACTTGTTTACTTTCATGGCGCGGAGTGTGAGTTTTCTCATTGCTTGGAGGCTTGGCGGAAAAACCCGATACCCTCTTCTTATCATTTTTCTGTCTGCTTTTCTAAGGTTTCCTGTTTTTGGAAGGTTGAAGGGTGCGTCGATCGCTATGATTGTGGGCTTGTGGTGCACAATGCTCTCTAGTATTTCATTATCGGTGTAGATCAGTCTTGTTTTTATTGTTCCATTTTTCCATAGGGTCCATCCAGTAGGATTTTCTGATTTCCCTGCAAGGTCTATACCTGTTATAATTTCAGTTTTCAATTTTTTATCTTTTCCCTTATGTTTATAGATTCCATTTTTGTTTAGATGTGTTAATATTCCAGTTTCGCATATCGCTTTATTGCGCGGTGATGTTGATGGATGAACTACGTAAGGTCCAACAGACTCCAAGCGGCACATTTTTTGTCTGTTTACCCAAGTCTTGGGCGGAACGTTTCGGTCTGAAGCGAGGCTCCGTTGTCTCATTTACTGAGACCAGCGATGGTAGGCTTCTCATAGACTCTGAGTATGGTGCTGAGCCTTCCCCTAGAATTGTTACCTTGAAGCCTGGGCCTTACTTAAGTCGTGAAATCATAGGGAAGTATCTACTTGGCTTTGACATTATTCACGTTGAGGCGAAGGATCGTATTAGCTTTGAGGCCCGAGACACCGTTAAGAATGCTGTCAGTCGATTAATCGGATTGGAAATTGTCGAGGAGGATTACTCCCGTATAGTTTCGCAGTGTTTACTAGAGCCCTCAAGTTTTCCACCCGAGAAGATTCTGCGACGAGGCTATGCAATTGTTGCAAGTATGCATCGTGATGTTGTCAACTCTTTTGTCGATGGAGATGTACAATTGGCGAAAAGCGTTATCGCCCGCGACGATGAGAGTAACAGACTTTACTTCCTTCTGGTCCGCATTTTGCGCACAATAATTCAAAATCCAAGTTTAAGCGATAAATTGGGTGTTAGTCCAATTGAATGCCTCGATTATCGTTTAGCAGCGAGCTTGGTGGAGGGCATCGGTGATGAATGTGTGCGTGTGGCAATGAAAAGTACTGAGCTAAGCGGGACGAAACTGGCTGAGGATATGAAGAAGTTCTTCGTTGATTTACATGTGGCCTGCTTCGAGGCTCATGAAAATGCCTTGAAAGCCTTTTTTGTTGGTGACATAGCCTTAGCAGAAAGCGTTCGTGATATGCGCGGAAAAATCGAAAATACGTCGACCAACATCGAAAAGGTTGCGAGAGAGCAGTCACTTGATGTTGTTCCTCAAATTTTGGCTGTGGCTTCGTTTTTAAGGCAAATCTACGAGCACAGCGTAGACATAGCAGACTTGGTGGTGCCGAAAAGACCATAGCCTACTCATTTCTAGTGAGTAATTTTGTCTACTTTTTGCGGTGATTTAGCCAATGAAACGTTCTCGCCTAATCTTAATTCACTGGTGTACTGAACTTCGCCATTTATGCGACAATGAGATTCGATTGTGACGTTTTCGCCATAAATATTCTCTGCATAGGCTCCTTTTCTCAAATAAATCCGCTTTCCAAAAACGTTTTCCACACGTGCTTCCTTGCCGATATTGACTTGGTCTGCCTTTATAGGTCCGCGAACCTCGCCTCTGTTTCTTATTTCAACAGAACATGCAGTTGTACCTTCTACTGTGTTTATTGAGTTACCAACCTCTACTCTGTCTTCTGCGGTAGCCTTTCTTGCACGCAGGTATCCTCCGATTTCAATGTTTTTCGCTGAAACTTCACCGCCGATTTCCGCTTTTCCCCCTACGTCTAATGTTCCTGACAGCTTTAAAGACTCGCCGACTTCTAGTTTGCCACCGACATCTATTTCGTCGCCTTCGCCAGAGCCTGTTATTTCTACTTTACCGCCAACATCGATTTCTTGAAAACTTACATCTCCATTCACTTTAAATGAGCCTCCCACGTTTATCTTGCGACCCTTGTTTTTTTGGGAGAGCCGGACAGTTCCCCCTACGTCTATGTTTTCGAACTCCAGTTGGTCATTTGATTCAAAGCTTCCTCCCACATCTATTTCACTAATTTTGCCACCTTTTACTTGTGCTGCTCCTCCTACATCGAGTGTTTTGATCTCGGCTTTTGATTCGATTAAGAGGCTTCCACCTACGTCAATTTCATCCACTTTCACTTCTCCTTTGGCTTTGAAGCTTCCTCCTACATCTACGTCTTCGGCGTTGACCGTTCCGTCTACGCTTAAGCTTCCTCCTACATCTATTTCCTCAGAAACTAAATCTTGGCTAACAAGCAACGCTTCGTCTACATCGACGTATTTAGCGGTCATTTTTCCGTAAACTTCTAGGCGTCCGTCTTCCACTTCAACCTTCTTTTCTATTGCCAAATCCCCGCGGATTATTACGTTGCCCTCTGCTTCTAAGTTTTCAGCTGAAAGATTGCACTCTAATGTGTTGTCGCCTTCACAATAAACCGTGCCCGAAACCTTCAACGTGGGAGGCGTCCCAGTTCCTTTCATGATGGAGTGTCTGCCTGCTAGTAAGTCTCCGTCTACATTGTCTAATATTACTGTGCTTCTTGATGGAACAGATATCTTGTTGCTCATTTTTATCCCTGATACGGAATTGTATTATAATAGTTAAAAGGGGAGCTCACGTTTGGTGACTGGTCCGTGTTTCTAAGTAGTTAGCATTCTTCCGCGTAGAAAATATGTTGTTTTAGCCTCTTCCTGTTCCGCTCTTATCGAACAATTTTCAGCCGTTTCTGCGGTTACATATGCGGAAATTTCTTCTGTCCATTTTGAGTGGTTGACCCTAATATAGACGTTTCTAACGATACCAAATAGTTTTGCTCCGAAAGTACCATTTTCTTTTGCCTTTTGTTTCCAACCTAATTCGCTTTTTATGTGACGTGCCATTTCTATTCACCTCATTCTTTAATTGAAAACAAGTAACTTCTTACAGCCCTTAAAAGGCGACGCACATGAAGAGAATACTTTTTGTAGTTACAACTCGTTACTGTTGCTTATTCTTCTAAAGCGGCGAAGAACTTCCGCATGCGCTTGAATGTTTCCAAGTATTCCAAGCCCCATTTTGTTGCTCTATACTTCTTTGAATCACTTATGATTATTTCTCGTACAAACCCGTGTGAAACAAGAAAGTTCAAGATTCTCTTTGCTCGGTCAACAGGCATGTTTGCCCCATAAGAAATTCTAGTTAGCGAGCAAACGCCTTTCCTGGCAATTATTTCTATCACATCCGCATAAATGTCGTATTTTGTTCTTCTCTGTTCGTTGTGCAAGAGACATTTTCCTCGAATTTACACTATTATTAAATGCCGCATGGTTAATCTTAATTTTGGTGAGTCAACGTGCACCAAAAAGCACCTTATGGCAAAGAATACCACATTGCATGTGCGAAAGGCGACTTAGCGGAGTATTTACTTGTCCCAGGCGATCCTGACCGTGTTCCAAAAATTGCCAAGTTTTGGGATTCCTCTAAAGAAGTTTCTTGCCGCCGTGAATTCCGTAGTTTCACGGGGAAATATAAAAACGTTCCAATCTCTGCTTTGTCAAGCGGTATTGGTCCTTCTTGCATGGCTATTGTTGTCAATGAGACTTCGCGTATAGGTGTGCACACTTTTATTCGGGTTGGAAGTGCTGGCGCAATACAGGAGGACATTGACTGCGGAGACCTGGTTATTTCTTCTGCTGCAGTTCGCCTCGATTGCACAAGTAATTGTTACATCATCCCTGAATACCCTGCGGTAGCAAGTTACGAAGTTTTGTTGGCATTGATCGAAGCGGCTGAGGGCCTACGCATAAGCAACTATCACGTTGGCGTAACAGCAACAACAGCAGACTTCTACGCTGGACAAAGTCGGCCAGCGAAAGCCTCCGCGTCTCGAATGGAAGATCTGCTCCCAATGATGCAGAAAGCACGAGTTTTGAACTTTGAAATGGAAACAGCCACATTATACACTTTAGCAAGCCTGTACGGGCTAAGAGCAGGCTCTGTATGTGCCGTTTATGCCAATAGATGCCGAAAAGAGTTCAATGAGGGAGCAGGCGAAGAAAATGCCATAAGAGTCGCAAATGAAGCCACAAAAATATTGCGCGAATGGGACATGAAAAAGCGCAAACATAAGAAAAAATGGCTTTTCCCATCACTCTTAACTGCCCAATGAAAACTCTTTTAGACAGAAATACAATTTTCTCTATCGGCCGGGGTGGCGGAGTGGTTATCGCGCTGGCCTCGAGACCTCAAAGCCAAAGGGGGCTTAAAAAGAGGAGAACAAGTAAGCCAGTGGGCCTTTGGGCTCGCAGGGGTTCGAATCCCTTCCCCGGCGCCAATCGTTCCTCTCATAGTTCAGATTGTTTTTATGCTCGTAAGGTAGCTTTCAAACTGTTCCGAGTATTTGTATCCGGCATCTGGAAGGATGAGGGCATATGTCCATTGGGTTTCAGCAAGACTGTTGAATGCATGGACAACTGCATCTGCGCTTGACCCTATTAGAAGGCCTTCTTTCTTTGCGTTGGTAAAAGAACCAACAAGACTTTCCGGCCTTAAAAAAAGTGTTGAGTATGTTACGTGCCAGGCTCTGCTTAGAGCAAAGGATGCTAGTTAAGGAAAATCCAATCTGAACTAAGCAAATAACAAATTGTGGTCTATGACTTTACTGCTGCTAATGCTTTTGCCTGTCTCCTTTTTTCCTGAATTTTCACAAACCGAACTCTTATGCCATTTAGAAGTTCTTCTGCTCCCTTTTTTGCTTCTCCTCTTGTTTGAAATGTTCCTTTCAGTTCAATCCATGGCAAAGTTTCATCAATTTTTATCCATACCACATACAAGGTTTTCACCAATGATGGGAATTGAGAAAGAGGTTAGAGATTTAATGATTAAAACTGTTATGAATTTTGAGTATTGATTCTTGCTAAGCTACTATTTGGAAACTTATCTAGGCCGTTCGAATGCTTTGTCTATGGGCTAACAAGGTAGTTAGAATATTTATTTTGGATTCATTAACACTATAAACTTGGAATCCGCTTCTACGTTGATGGAAGGTCAATAATCACAAAAAAGAAAGAAGCGGCCACAAAAGTAATGTTTAAGCTACGTTGTAAGGGTTATTACTACTCCTATACTTTGCTGAGTTTTAACATAAAATATGAATGGAACTAGATTTCTTTTGGAGTGAAAGTCTAGAAGACGTCGCTTTTTGTGCCTTTCTTCCTTAGTTTCTTCTCTTCTACGGGTTCCTCTGTCGGTTTTTCTGCCTCTGTCTCCTCTACTTTTTCTTCTACCTTCTCTTCCTCTTTCTTCTCTTCTACTTCACTTGTAATTTCTTCTATTGGTTTTGGCGGTGGTGTTGTGGCCATTGTCCAACCTATCCATGCACCTATGCCCATGACGGCGATGAAGGCTATGAAGACCGGAACTGCTATGACCCAGAATTGCACATCAGGAATCCATGTTGCCTTTACTCCAAAAATTTCAAGCCATGGAGGATAGAACAAAGTTATCACGTAGAAGATGGCGATCACGAGGCATACCACAAATATTATTCCGCCTATTGATTGATCTTTACTAACCATTTATGCATCACCACACATGTAAGCCATGTTTACTCCTTTAGACCTTTTAAAGTTTACCATAGCTTTAAGGTTGCAGCTATATTGTTCCCATTTCCCAAGTTGCTAAATATTTCTTCTGCTCTTCTGTTAATTGGTCTATTTCTATTTTCATCGC
>CAZADP010000010.1:0-14155 GCA_964483905.1 uncultured Candidatus Bathyarchaeia archaeon
TATGTATTGGCAATTCTTGAAATAATGAACTCTTCAGCTTTGTTTTCGCGCCATTTCAAACTGCATCTTACTTCCTGCCTAGCACAATCAGACCCAAACCTAACAACTCGATTGCCACACCCAAACCGATGAACCCTAAATCATACAACAGCAACCCTTCACCCCATCCTCGATCAGAGTTCATCCGAAAAGTATACTCAACTGCAATGAACACGCCCCAAACAAGAAAAGCGACACCTAAGGCCAGAAGGCAATACCTAATTTTTCTTTCGAGACTCACAGCAATCTCCTGCCGAAACATATTTTGTGATAGAGGCAATTAAATCATAGTTTCTGAGCAGGTCAGCATTATCATTTTAAGTGTTTACACTAAAAAAAGAAAAAACGAAGAAAGATGACTTCTAGATTAAATTGGTTAGCTTAACCTAGTATCTTCTTCTTTGGCTTCTTCTCTTTGACCAGCATTCTCGGCAGTAAACAGGCCTATTTGGGTCAGGTTTGAAGGGGACTTCACATTCCTTACCACATTCAGCACAGACTGCCTTATGCATCTCTCTTTCAGACATATACTATTTCAACTCCTTGACATTTTGTGCAAAAGTCGATTCTTGCACGATTCGATTATCCACGACGCTGTCACTTATAAAACTTGCTTTCAAGTAACTGTTAGAATTATCGAGTTCCAACAACAAACTTTTTAATTACCGTAGCATTTTCTTGATTTCTTTCGAAAGTGGCGGATTAAATGGTTGATCCAAGAATCGAAAAACTTGCAAAACTTTGCGTTCATTACAGTGTTGACGTGAAGCCTAAGGAAAAGGTCCTTATACAGGGAAGCGAGTTGACATTTCCGTTACTGCACGAAATTTATAAGGAATGCCTGCTAAGTGATGCCCATCCGTACGTCATTGCACGTCTTAATCTTCAATACACTTTCTTCAAATACGCAAAAGAACATCAGTTAAAATATGTTTCACCCTTTGATAAGTTCATTTTTGAAAACACAGATGTGAGAATAGCTGTACATTGCGAAACAAACCCCAAAGCATTAACAAACATAGATCCGGCTAAAATAAGGATTCAGACAGCTTCCAGAAGAGAACTTACCGAGGTCTTCTATAAACGCGTTGCCGAAGGAAAACTCAGATGGACAGCTTTGCCATTTCCCATAAACGCGCAAGCACAAGAAGCTTCAATGTCCCTCCCAGAGTACGAGGACTTCGTTTACAACAGTTGTTTAGTCGACAAGGAAGACCCGATCGGAGAGTGGAAGAAAATTCACCAGCAACAAGAGAAAATCTGTGAATTCTTAAACCAAGCGAAAGAAATCCACATGGTGGGCGAAGACACGGACCTAACCTTCGGTGTTGGAGGCAGAAATTGGATAAACTGCAGCGGGAAAGAAAACATGCCAGACGGTGAAGTCTTCACAGCACCTGTTGAAGAGTCAGCAAATGGCGCAATCCGATTCACATTTCCAGCAATAGTTTCTGGCAGAGAGGTTGAAGACATAACACTTGCATTCAAAGATGGAAAGGTTGTAGAGGCATCGGCGGTCAAAGGTGACGATTTGCTGCAGCAACTCCTAAAAATTGAGGGTGCGAAAAGTATCGGGGAGATAGCCATAGGGACTAACTACGCGATAACAAAGTTCACCAAAGATATGCTTTTCGACGAGAAAATGGGTGGGACAATACACATGGCTCTTGGTAACTCCTATCCAGAGTCAGGAGGCGTAAACAGATCCGCGATCCACTGGGACATCCTAAAAGACATGAAGAAAAATGGACAAATCTACGCTGACGGCAAGTTGTTCTATAAAAACGGAAAATTCCTAATATAAACAATCATTCTTCTTGTATTGTCTATATGGCAATTCTCTTTCTCAGCCTTGTTAGCTTGTTTCTCCTATCTTCAAAATGGCTTGTTGAGAGAGCGCCACCTGTTAACGGAAAAATTCCGCCAATGAATAAGTTGACATCTGCCATGAAAAACCCGAAGGCAACGGTTAAAAGTCCTAAACCAGCCACGGTCCAACCTATTTTCTCATGCCGTTTGGTTTCCTCTATCTTACCATCAAGGAACCGTAACACATTAGTCTGTTCTCTCACATTAGGGGGTAGAGTGTTAATGTATTCATACTCGCATCTTCTTGAACATACGGCGATGTCCAAACTCTTATCGTTGAACAGTAACCTAGCAGTCATCTTCCCACAGACAGAACACGGTTTCGTCTTGCTCATAAAATTCCACGGCTAACTTGTTCTAATTTTAGAGGTCAAATAGTGAGTGTGCGAGATTTGCTTCTGAGCCTGAAGTATGGCCTCAGAGATTGACTCCGATGATTTTTCTCTCGGCCTGAGCATGCTCTTTGAGGCTTCGTGGTGCATTCCACCAGTTATAGAAGCTATTGTTTTCGTTGTGATTAAGCCAGAAGGTGTTGAAGTCATGTTTATAACAACAGTGTATACCCCCTCTTTTTTTATCATTTCAGAAATCGCGATCACGTCCTTAATCGCCTCCCCTTCATACTTGAAGAAGGCTACATCAAGCGCGTTAAATTCGCGGATTTCACCTGTTTGCAGATCTTTTCTAAATGGAACATTGGCTTCTCCGTCAGTTATGACAACCATCACAGGTATAGTGGCTAGATCTCTTCGTTTGGCTTCCTTCAAAACGTCTAAGGCCTTAAGCATTCCGTCAGCTAATGGCGTGAACCCGCTCATCCTCAATCTTAACAATTTATTGGCGACAAGCTTCAAGTTGTTTGTTGGATGCTGAGCAACAACAGCGCCCATCTCCTTAAACGCTACTATCCCAACTTTGTCTCTGTAGCGATACGCATCGCCATGCAGTTTCAACATGGCTTCCTTGACCTCATCAATGCTGCGGAGCATTGATTCACTAAGGTCTAAAACAAAAACCATAGTCATTGGAGTTCTGTAAATCCTCAGTTTTTCTCTAACATCCTCCGGATGAATCACAAGAGCGACGTTTGACGGCTTGTCTCTGAGCCTTTGCATCCTTGCTGCAGTCCTAATAGTTGCTGGTAAATGAATATCTGATGGTTTTTCTTGAGGGATTTTCGATCCGCGAGCCCTTCCACGATTAATTGTTGTTATCGCTTCAGCTCTTTTGCCTACGCCGTGGGCCGCGCGTCCAGACTTGCTTTTTACGTTAAATAGGAACCTAAACGGCAAAAGTTTGCTTTCTCGAATTTTATCAAGGAAAGCTGTACCCTTAGTCAACTTTGGCTGAACCCATTTAGTGCCTGATGCGAGAAAGGCTGCTTTACCACCCTTTTCAGGCTTTGAATCATATAAAGAACGCCCTTTCTCTAGATCGCTGTCCCTCTCCAAAAAATTTTCAGGAGCAGACCCACTAAGCGTTTTTGTCTTGCCTATGACCCTTTCCCTACCACGGATTTTCCTAAATCCAAAAGGAGACAGAATTGTTTTTTTCCCTTTATGGGGAGCTGATTCTCCGTTGTCTTTTTTTCCCTTAAATTTTTCCACAGTTTTGCCTCTATCTTCTGCCGGAAAATTTGCCTCCTTGATTTTAGTGATTATGGTTTCCCTGATCTCTTGCGGTGTTGCCGGTTCTAAGAACCCGCCTTCTCTTGTCCTATGGTTTAGAGCAAGCTCAGCCGCTTTTATTATGTGGTCCGGAGCGACGAAAGTTTTGCTTTCAAAGGCAGCTAGTGTTTTTGCGGTTTTTGCTATTACGATGTCTGGGCGCATTCCGTCAACTTTTAACTCCAAGCATACCTTACAAATAATCTCAACAAGCTTGGCATGAATCTTCACTTCTGCAAGAATATTTCTGGCTTGAATTATCTTATCTTTCAACTCATCTTGGTGAACACCATGTTTTTTGACAAAGCTTTCTGGATTATCATCGAATTCCATGTTCCTTTTCACGACTTCAATCCTGTCTTTCGCATCAGAGATTCTCTGAACCTCGACAGAAAGAGAGAAACGATCCAAGAGTTGCGGTCTGAGATGTCCTTCTTCAGGGTTCATTGTACCAATGAAAATGAAGCGTGAAGGATGTTTGACCGATATTCCTTCACGTTCAACTACGTTCCAGCCTGTCGCAGCTGCATCTAATAGATCGTCTGCGATATGGTCTGGCAGAAGATTCACCTCGTCCACGTAAAGGATGTTTTGATTTGCCTGTGCCAACACACCGGGTTCAAGGGCCTCAACGCCCATCTTTATGGCCTTTTCCACGTCGAGGCTTCCAACAACCCTGTCTTCGGTTGCTCCGAGTGGAAGGTCAAAAACTTTCATCTTCTTCTCTTCGAACGGAAGGCTTATACCTTTCGCGTAGAGGCTTCTGCATTTATCGCACATGTTTGAAGAGTCATCTGGATTGCAGTTGAAGGGGCAGTCCTTGACAGCTTTTATCTTTGGCAAAATGTCAGCCAATGCCCTGACGGCTGTCGTTTTTCCAGAACCCTTTGGCCCTCTGATCAAAAGACCGCCAATTTTGGGGTTGGTGGCGTTAAGGATTAGGGCCAGTTTCAAATCGCCTAAAGAAACGATAGCAGAGAAGGGATACGTTATCGGTTCCTGCATCTTTCTTCTGAGAACATAAGGAAAGAACCAAGTTAAAGAGTTTGTCGCAGGTTCGGACATTGTTTTCTGCACGCGCTTTCCATGTCTTCAAAGGAACAGCGCTTAAGTTTGAGAATAAACTATAGCGATTTATGGAGAATAAATCTGCCTCGCGCCCTTCAAAGATTACATCGCTGAGAAACGTGTTTTTCAATCTAAGCGTGTTTCAATTCTTAACGTTTCTCAGAAGGGGAGTATTCTACAGCTTCATGATAGATTACCTCTACATGCTCATGCAAACAGTAACATCAACAGCCTCCCTTGGAACACTCAACATGATAGCTTCTGCCTTCGGCCAAAATCTACTATGGGGAAAAATAAGCGACCGCTACAAACTACGGACAAAACTAATAATAATGGGTGAAACAATAGCAGGATTCGCCTACATAACCGTGTTTCTCATCCACAAATACCTAATTGACGCTGGAAATGCGTTTGTTGCTGGCTTATCAATAATTTTCGGGTTGTCAATTCTAGAGTTCTTTTGGTCGATGTCGGATGTTGGGTGGGCAGCGTTACTCACAGATGTCACAACCTCCGAAATACGTGGAAGAATCGTAGGCACATTATATTTCATCGCGTCTTTGGGCAGAATGGTCGGTATAATATTCGCTGGATTCCTCTATGCCGATGGCGAAGGCTTCAAGAACGGAACAATCTTCTACATAGTAACAATTTTACTGTTCATTGGAGCGGCCATTATGACCTTGGTTTCAAGGCGTGTGAAGGCAGGAAGTGATACGCAAAAACAGTTATTCACAAAAGAAGAAGAGGAACAAGAAGCTAGAATTGCCGATGAAAATGAAAAAACATATTGGTGGTTTCTAGTATTCCTAATAATAGTAGTTCTAGGTGTGGCTTCAATCAACCAGATATTTCTTCTTTTCATAAAACTGCGAGAGGGATTAAATGTAAGCGACTTCGAAAAGAGCCTCATATTGAGTGCTTGGACAATTGGAGGCATGCTGGCTAGCATAACGTCAGGAAGGCTTGCAGACAAGATCGGAAGGAGCAAAGTTATTCTCTTGGGATTAATCTTGGCAATAGTGACACCTTTGTTGTACAGTATTACGGCAAATGTTCCGTCGATGGCCTTAATTTACGGATTAAACGGGGCATCGTTCTGGATCATCCAGACGGTTGGCTTCGCTCTTGCAGGAGACATGATTCCAAGGCATAAGAGAGGCCGGTTGCTGGGCAGATACAACACGGTCATGGCTCTAAGTTGGGGGCCGGCGGGAATTTTGATTGGTGGGCCGCTAGCAGATATTCAAGTTAAAGGCTTCCAAATTCCAACCTACACAGCATACGCGAATGCCTTCTACAGTTCATCCCTCATAGTGGCGTTAGGCACAGTGCTGTTCGCCATGAAATTCGCAAAAAATCAAGGTTAAGAAAGAAGCTTAAGCTTTAAAGTCAGATCCTTATAAAATCAACTGGGGATATGACTTTGCTTGAGTTCAAAACAGTTAAAATCGAAGTGCCAGACGGCTGTAATGTCATTTTGGGCATGGCTCACTTCATCAAGACCGTTGAAGATCTGTACGAGGCTTTAGTGAACGCTGTTCCGACCATAAAGTTCGGGATAGGCTTCTGTGAAAGTTCCGGTCCATGCCTAGTAAGACATGAGGGAAATGATGAGGAATTGAGGCAACTGGCAGCAAAGAAAGCTTTTGAAGTTGCGTGTGGCCACAGCTTCGTAATTTTCATCAAAAATGCCTACCCCATAAATGTCTTAGACAAAATTAGAAAAGTACCAGAAGTTTGCACAGTCTATGCTGCAACTGCAAACCAGCTAGAGGTGATCGTTGTGGAAACCGAGCTGGGTAGAGGAATAGTTGGTGTGATTGATGGATTAAAGAGTAAGGGCATAGAAGCCGAAGCGGACATAAAAGCGAGAAAAGACTTTCTGCGAAAGATAGGCTATAAGCTCAGCTAGGGCAAGATCGTAGCGCCTATTGCAAAAAATCTGGGCAGGGCGGAACCGCCTTGGATGTTACTTTGCCCAGGAGGATTACAGACTCATGGATGGTATGACGATCGACTTTTAGATTTCATGTTTCACCTGCGCGTCATCAATTCCTGTTGCAGATCAAAAGGAATCTTTTCTTTCATTCTTTCGGCAGCATAAGCAACCAGCTGTTTAAATTGTCTTTCTGTCAGGACGTGGCGTGCTCTTGACAAAACTTCAAGGCACACTTCTTTAAAAACAAGGTCAGCGCAGCCCATTTTTGCGTCGTCAATTAATTCTTTGCAAGCTTGAAGGACTTGCTCGTTCAAAGTATTTCCACCCTGCAATCAAATGGCTTAGCTCTAAAACATTAAAACACTTATGAATTTTAGGTCCAGACTTGAAATTCACGTCAGAGTTCTAACAGTTATACTCTCTTCTGAACAGTTTAACTCCATCCATGCCACATGCAAGTTCAACACTTACCTACTTACCATAACCCTTTTCAAGACGTTATTTTTGGTCATAATTCCAATAGTTTTCCATCGTTAACTACGTCAAACACCTGACCTCATGCGTTCATGAGTTGCCCAGCATCCTTCACAGGCATATCTGGAATATGAATTCATGATTCATAAAGAGTATAAATTGGCTGTTGTAGAGGTCAACTGCGCCAAAACATGTTATGAACGTGATTAAATCATGCATAAAATGCGTCTAACCCGGCTCCTTGCAGCACTAATCTTCTTCTCCATTATTATTAGTAGCTATGGTACATTAGAACTCGCCCGGGCGCTTTTACCCCTTCTCCCAGATCCACAGAAGTGGACTTTTATGGTCTACCTCGACGGAGACAATAAGCTAGAAACGCGTGCTATAGATATTTTTCTTAGGTTGGCTAGTGTTGGCTCCTCGTCCGAGGTAAATATCATCGTCCAAATGGATAGAATCAACGGCTATGACGCCAGATACGAAAATTGGACGGATTGCAAAAGGTTCCATGTCGTTCGAGGTTTGACCCCGATACTTGCAAACGCGACTGAAAATTTAGGTGAGGTGAATATGGCAGACCCAAACACATTAAAGAACTTCATAAATTGGGGAATGTTTGAATATCCAGCGGACAATTTTTGCATAGTTCTTTTTGATCATGGAAGTGGTAGCGTTAAGTTTTCGAACTCCAGCTATATTATTACCCCCTTAGGAGTCTGTTTCGACGAGACAAGCGGAGATGTCTTAACTACTCCAGAACTCAGCCAAGCTCTAATCCATTTCGGGGAAAAAATAGCCATAATTTTCTTCGACACATGCGATGTGGGCATGATAGAAATGGCCTACCAAATAAAAGACTATGTAGAAATAATGGTCGGTTCTGAAGAAGTTACTTTGGCAGCTGGACCATATGATGACTACTTGTCGGGTCTAATTAGTAATCCGTCAATGTCGCCAAACGATTTCGCGAGTGTAATAGTCAACGCCTATAATGATTGGACTCCATCTCCCTCAACAATGACAGCAATCAACCTCACTGAGATGTCAACATTGATGGCGGAGACCACCAATTTTGCCCAAAAATTGAGTGAAAAAGAAAATCTTTACGTTGATGCAATCAGCAATGTATTAAACAAGACGGAGGCCTACCATGGTCCCTACGAGGGCTACTATGGTTATTGCATTGACCTCTACCATTTTGCTCAACTAGTCTACCAATCTATCTATGATGGAGAAATCGATGCCGCTGCTAATGAAGTGATGGACTGTATTTCAAATGCAATGATAATCACAAGAGAAACCAATCGTTCTAACTCACATGGCTTGTCAGTGTTCTTCCCTGATACGAAGGAGAAATATAACAAATTCAGAATTTCTTACAAAGTTACAAGTTTTGCAACTGGCACTCGGTGGGACGAGTTAATAGAGCAGTATCTGCTGGTTTCTCCTCCAAATGCGTACGTAGGTAAACCCGTTTATGCAATAAAGATACGCGAATCAGAAATTCCAATAGGTACAAACGGATCCTACCGCGTATCTCTCCAGAAAAATCATGTTTATCATGCCTACTGCTATGGAAAATGGATTGATTACAGCTCCGACCCCGAAACAGATTACGACATTTATGTTTATGATCCTCTGGATCGATTAGTTTCGTGCCATACTGAAGCAGCAGGATTGCCTGAACACCTTGGAACCACCGTAGATCAACCGTTCTTTATCCCTGAAGAAACCGGGGAGTACCGTTTTGTTATAAAAAATGACGCACGTGAGAGTAACGCATCAAAAGAAGCCACGCTCATGGTGATCGAAAACATTGAGTGTGATCAATGGTACGAACGAGATATGCAAGGTAAAGATGGAAATGACAAGCCAGTGCAAAAAACCACTTGGGCATTCGAGTTTTACACAACCAGCAAACGCATAGAAGTGTATCTCCAGGTTCCAGACACACTTGATATGTATGAAGCACGACTGTATCCGGCAGCCAACCCCTCGAAAGGGATTGGTGTTCTTTTGAACGGTGCACCGTTAGCTTGGGAGCCGGGCCTTTACGGCGAGGTTTATCATGGGTATGGCGGATATAACTTGGATAGTATGGGATTTAAACATCCAGACGCTGCCGCAAGCTGTGAATATCCCGGACAAGACATGCTGATTAATTACACTCACTCTGATGACGGAAGCACTTTGTATCATCTCGTTTTGATAGCTGAAGAGGGATCAGGAGAAGTGAACTTCAAGATCAGGACAGACTTTAGTGCAGGTTCACGTAATCCAACCCAAACAGAATTCATACCTAAACCAGGTTTCCCCATGAAAATAGAAGAATCAAAGATTTCGATGGGTGGAAATTGGACATATGTTTGTAGTTTGAGTGAAAACCGTTCCTATCATGTATATTGCTATGGAGACTGGATCGACTATGGAAAAGAGACCGCGAAAACAGACTATGACATTTACGTCTATGACCCGTATGGAAAGCTAGTTTCGTCTCACACTGAGGCTGCTGGACTGCCCGAACATTTGGGAACAACCACAGATCAGCCGTTTTTCATTCCGGAACATACAGGCAACTACAGCTTCGTTATAAGAAATGATCCTCGAGAAAGCAATGGTGAAAAGGGGGCTACCTTTATGATTGTTGAACACGTTGACGGCAATGCATGGCATCAATGCTATCTAAAAGGCAAGGTAGATGGCAAGCCGATAGCAGATACCAGTTGGACTTACGAATTCTATACTAACAGTGGGCGAATAGAGGTGCGGGTTGATGTACCTCCTAATCTTGACATGTATGAAGCTCGGCTATATCTTATGGCGAATCCTTCAAGGAATATTGGTACAATGTTGAACGGTGTACCTTTGGCTTGGGAGTACGGTCTCTATGGAAGCCTTAAAAGCGAAGAAAACCCCAAGGCGACTTATGGTGGCTTCAATCTAGATGATAGAGGATACAAAAACCAAAATTCTACGGCAAGTTGCGAGTTCCTCGGGCAAGACATGTTAATTAACTATACGTCTCCGTATAAATCAGATTTTGTTCTCTACCACTTGGTTCTGATAGCTGAACATGGAGAAGGCAATGTCAGGTTCATGGTGAAAACGGACTTTGTGGCTCCAAAAATAAACGTTACGGATCCAGTAGAACGGGCGTACCCCAGTGACGACGTAACAATAAGTGCGGAGGTAGTGGAGGAGACCATGCTAGAAAGAGTTTGGTTGGCTTATACGAATGATAATTGGTTAACGTCAGCTTCAATTGACTTAGTTGGGGACAAAAATTGCACATATTCAGGAAGCATCCTTAGGCAGTCTGCTGGAACAATTGTCAAATATAAGGTTTTGGCTATTGACACAGCGCAGAATCAAGCAGAAATGCAAGGTAACTATACAGTTAAGAATCCAACTCAGATAGAACTTTCTCTGTCCAAATATGTCTGTTATATTGATGAATCCGTAGTGGTTAACGGTTTAATATCGCAGGGCGGAGCCGTTGTGACAGTGAACTACTCTTGCAGTGGACAGACTCTCAGTAGTTCTACTGTGCAGGCTGGTTCCAATGGAGCCTTCAGTGACAAGTTCACCCCGTCTAAGACAGGATTTTGGACGGTTTCAGCCAGTTGGGCCGGAAATCAAACATGCTTCGGTGCCTTTAGTGACAACAAGCAGTTGGCTGTTAATAAGATCTCTGTGTCCTTGACTTGTAATGTTACTGAAGAAATTGTAACCATAGGAAAAAACGTCACAGTAACTGGTTCGATTAATCCAAGTCTGAATCATGCGTTTATAAGGCTGGTGTTCACTCAACCAAATGGGTCAACTATCGAGACTCCTGTCTACACAGGGACGAATGGGACCTTCACAGCCCGTTTTACCCCGGATTACCTAGGATCTTGGAAAGTGACAGCGAAGTTCGATGGTGATACCATACGGTTCGCCGCTTCAGAGAGTTATCCAAGCGATTTTCTCGTGAGCGAAGCTCCAGGGCTTGGATACATTTTCTACATGTATATTTCGGTTGCCGTCGTGTCTGGAGCAGTCGTCGCGATTATGATTGTTCGAATCTTCCGATCGCGTGTTGCTGAGTAGTGAGTGAAAAAATTTCGGCTTTATCTTCTAATATGAAATTCAGTATGTAGTCTAGGTAATTACGCACGTCTAAAAGTGGCGTTTTTTTCAATTTATGGGAAAAGCGAAAAATAGATCTCGACGACAGCTATGCCCAGAACGGCTAGAGCTATGGCCAGTATCAGATAGTTGGATTTTGAGGATAATTTTTTGAATGTTTTGCTAAGAATGCCTGAAAAAGTGCTCCTTTTTGAAATACTGCTTTCCTCTACATCTGTTGCGTTCTTTGCGGACACCAATTCCGGAATTTCATCTTTAAGTTGTTGAAGGTTTGCTCCTTTATTTATAGATATTCCAGTCTTGTTGTGCGTTACGCTTCGTTGTTGAAGAGGCATTTTTTCCGAAGATTCTAGTTTTTCAATCTTTTCCAAAATTATCAATAGCGTTTTTTGAAAGTTAACAACGACATTTTCAATGTTGTCCATGACCGAGTTTAATGCGCGGGCGAAGTCTGATGTCTGCGGTTCGCATGTTTGGAATTCATCTGTTTGGGTTTCACTCATTTTTTGATCAACCCTTCTAGAATACTCGACCCATTCCCATATCTCATGCAGTGCTTCTTCAGTGGTCCGTGTGAGAGAAAGATAAGCTTTATGAACTCTGAATCCACATCTGCGGTTTTCAATGGTCGGGAGCGAGAAAATATTTGAGTAATGATAGATTCAGCATCAGTATCTGTGCTGGGGCGCGCGCTGGAAAGTGCTAAAATTTTTAAATATACGATTTGATTTACTACAACCCCTATAGGAGTATAAATTATGACCAATCCCGTTTTAGATGCGATAAAAAACAGACGCACTGTTTTGAGATTTGAAAGTACCAAGATAGAACAAGAAAAGGTCAATGCTATTTTGGAGGCAGGTCAATGGGCGCCTTCTTGGCTTAACAAGCAGCCTTGGAGCTTCATAGTTGTAACGGATCAAAACATAAAGGAAAAATTGAGCCAAGTTGTACCGACAATTTTCGTGCAGGGATTGAAGGAAGCACCAATCTGCATTGCAGTTGCTGTTGACACTGAGGAAGACCCACATCATTTCGTAGAGGATGGTTCGGTCGCCGTGCAGAATATGGCCCTAGCCGCTTACAGCTTGGGGTTGCACTCTGGTTGGATTGGGGTCTTTAATTTAGAAGGAGAAAGAAAATCCGCTGAATCGCAGGTGAGAAAAATTTTGGAGCTTTCGGAAACGCACCGCGTAATAGCGCTTCTGCCCATCGGACGTGCCCGACAAGAAGTATCAAAGACTGAGAGAAAAACGCTTTACCAAATAACATATCAAAACAAATATGGGCAGCATTAAGTTCTTGTCTCGTCATTGCTCAATTAGACTCGTTTTAAAGTATTCGCTTTTTGAATCAACTCTTATAGAGATCAGTAGAAAAATTCGGAGTATCCTTAACGTATGATTAGCAACTTAACGACAATCGTTGAAACTAGAAAACAGCTTTTTGAACAAGAACAAAAACTCAGGACTAAGATGAGCAAGGCAAAGAATAAAATAGCGGTAACAACCGGTGAGGGTGGCATAGGTAAGAGCACAGTAACTGTGAACTTGCGAGCACCCCAAAGAGATCGAGAATTTCCCGAAAAGCGCACAAAATAGAAATGACATGAAGGCAAAAGGTTATGGTGCCAAATATGAAGGTGAAGGGTGAACTGCGCTTTATTGGCATTGTAGAAAAAGCAGGTGAGCAAGAAGCTGAAGTGTGCATCTTCCCTGAATTCCGTGATGGGCTCAGGGGGATTGGAGATTTTACGCACCTGATTGTTCTATATTGGATTCATCTTCGCGATAATGAAAAAGAGAGGAGAACTTTGCTTGTTTTTCCGCGAAGACATGCGGTGAAAGTGGAAACTGGCGTTTTTGCCTGCAGAAGTCCGTCCCGTCCTAATCCAATAGGTTTGTGCGTGGTAGAATTAATGAAAATCGGGGAATGCACCCTGACAGTGAAGGGACTTGACGCCCTTGAAGGTTCGCCGATAATCGACATAAAACCCTACATTCCGAGAGCTGATTCTATTCCAGACGCGCGTATCCCAGACTGGGCAAAGCATGGGCCTGCCACGTAAAGAGTAGGATGGCGCCTTGATTTGTGTGCCGCAGAGTTGACTATATTTATTTAGAACAGCTTACTCCTTAAACGGTTATGATCACTTTAGTTGGCGCAGGAAAAGTAGGAAGTGCAGCTGCGTACAACATCTTAAGATATAGAATCAGCGATGTTACACTAATTGACATTGCTGAAAACTTAGCCAAGGGCGAAGCCCTTGATATGATGCAGGCAGCGCCTGCAATAGAGTTTGATGGCAAGATAAGGGGGACAAGCGATTTCGGTCAAATGAAAGGCTCAGAACTTGTGATAATAACAGCTGGGGAAGCAAGGAAACCAGGAATGACGAGAATTGATCTCATGAACAAAAATGCAAGGATAGTCAAATCCATCGTCAAAGAAGTCGTCAAATATGCCTCAGATTGCAAGCTCATGATTGTGACAAATCCAGTTGATATCATGACCTACATAGCTTACAAGGAATCAGGCTTCGAGAGGAACAGAGTTTTCGGAATGGGAAATATCCTCGACACTTTGCGTTTCAGATCTTACATTGCACTAGAATTGAACGTTTCAAGGGAGGATGTACGTGCCCTAGTAATAGGTGAACATGGAGATTCCATGGTTCCCCTAGTAGAATATGCGTCTGTTTCAGGGGTACCGATAACCTATTTGCTTAAAAAGGAACAAATAGACAAAATATTAAACTTGACAATAACCTCCGGTTCTGACGTTATTAAACTGAAGGGGTCGACAATTTATGCACCGGCAGCCGTCATCGCCATTATGGCTGATGCCATTCTTAGAGGCAGGAACAGGGTGATGGGTGTTTCTACGTACCTAAAAGGCGAGTATGGGTTTTCAGACGTTTCGATTGGTGTGCCTGTTGTTCTCGGAGTAAATGGTGTTGAAA
>CAZADP010000011.1:0-13981 GCA_964483905.1 uncultured Candidatus Bathyarchaeia archaeon
AGTTAAAAATCGCATGTGGGGTATTCGGGGCAATAAACTTCGAAAAGCAACCCATATTCCCGTATGTATACTGGGGTTTAAGAGCCCAAAATCACAGAGGCCACCAATCCCACGGCTTCCTCACGCTTAGTGAAGGAAAATTTCACGTTCACAGAAGCCTAGACCTTGTACCGAAAATAAAAACGAGCGCAATCCAAGAATGGTTCGGAAGGTTACCTGGCCATGTTGGGATCGGCAACGTTAGGTACACGACTTCTGGGAAGTGTGATGAAAAATCGCTGATAAAGGGCACGCAGCCTGTTACTGCTTCAAAAAATGGTTTGAAACTTGCTGTCTCTTTTAATGGTAACGTCGTAAACACAATCCAACTGAAAAAAGAGATTAACAAGAAGTTCCCTGGATTTTCCTATGAATGTGACGCGGACCTGATTTGCCATAAACTTCTAATTGAACTAACAAAAACAAGAGACCTCGCCTCAGCCGTCAAAACATGCATGCAAGAAATCGAAGGAGCCTTTTCCGTAGCTGGCATGACAAAAGACGGCGAATTCTTTGCCTTCAAAGACCCACATGGAATAAGACCATTATGTGCAGGACACACCTGGGGTTCCCCAACCTATGCCTTCTCATCAGAAACAGTCAGCCTAGACATAAATGTATTCGAAAGGGATTTTGAGCTTGAACCAGGCGAACTTGTGACAGTTTCTAGAGATGGGTTTGAAAGACATAAACTAGCAAATGGTGAGAAAAAGGCCTTCTGCGCCTTTGAATTTGCATACTTCGCAAGGCCAGACTCAAAATTTGACGACAAATATGTTTATGAAATCCGAGAAGAGTTTGGGAGGAATCTTGTCAGAGAGAACCCGGACGTTGTCAAGAATGCAGACTTAATCCTTTCCATACCTGAAACAGGCGATGACTCCGCTTTAGGCGCTCACGAGGAATCTGGGTTGAGATGGGAGAGAGCTTCCAGAAGACACCGCTACGTTACAGAGAGAGCTTTCATCCTTCTTAACGAGGAGCGATACGCAACAATAGACAAGAAGATCAATGTTATCGCATCAAAAGTCAAAGGAAAACGTGTCATTATAACCGAGGACAGCATAGTCCGAGGAGACACCACAAAAGTCATAATTCAAAAACTTCGCAAGATGGGAGCCAAAAAAGTATATGTCTTCGTCACTTTTCCACGCATAATTGGACCATGTTTCTACGGCATTGACATGTCAACTTACGGCCAACTAATCGGCTCAAGGCACAGCACAGAGGAGATAGCAACAATCATAGGCGCAGATTCCGTATGCTACCAGTCAATAGAAGGAATGATAAAAGCAACTGGCTTCGCCCAAGACCAACTATGCCTAGCATGCATAACGGGTAAATACCCGACACCCCTAGCGCAAAAAATAGCCGCTGAAATGAGAAAGAGGTTTTTGGAGGGTTACGAAGAGACCGGAAGACTTTACGAGATAGAGGAAGTAGTTCAAAACGTGTAGTGGCAAAATAAATTAGTCTCTCATGTTTCCTCTTTAGTTCGATAGGTAGTTTGTTATGGAGACGGTAGGCGTACTTGTCGTTTCATACGGTGCCAGAGAAGCCGCAATGGTTGATGCTTTCATCAGAAGCCAAAACTACAATGTAGAGATTTACATTGCAGACAAACAGCGAAATCCTTTCAATGTAAAAAAAGCCATTAAGCATGTCACGATATCGGACTTGAACGTCGAAGAAATCTGCAAATTTGCAGAAGCAAACAAAGACAAAATCGACTTCGGTATTGTTGGGCCTGAAACACCAATAATAGAAGGCGTTCGTGACCTCGTTGAGGCGCGGACAGACATACCGATGATTTGTCCAAGAAAAGAGTACGCCATAGAAGCGAGCAAAGTCCAACAGCGACTCCTGTTCCAAGAAGTTGTGCCAGAAGTGAACCCTCGCTTCAGAATTTTTGACCCAAAAGCCGATGAAAGTTTAGACGAAACGAAAAAGGCTATTTATGATTGGCTTGACGAACTTGAGAATAAAGCAGTTGTTAAGCCAGACAAGCCTGCCGTTGGAAAAGGCGTGGGCGTCTGGGGAGACCACTTCACAAACCGCGAACAACTGTTCGAACACTTTCTGGCAAACCTTCAACATGGCCAAGTAATAATAGAAGAGAAAATTCAAGGTGAAGAATCAAGCTTTCAAGCCTTCTGCGATGGCAAACACCTCGTTCCCCTACCCGACACAAGAGACTATAAACGAGCGTTCGACGACGACAAGGGACCAAACACTGGAGGGATGGGTTCTTACAAGGATGCAGCTGATACTCTACCTTTCATGACTAACGCTGACAGAAAAAAGGAACTGACAATCATCAATAAGCTCTTCGAAAAATGTAAAGAAAAGACAGACGACAGTACAGGCCTGAGAGGAATACCTTTCTATGTGGCCTTTATGCACACAGGTAAGGAACAGAAAATTCTTGAAAACAACAGCCGACCTGGAGATCCGGAAATAATAAACATTCTACCAATTCTAAAAGACGATTTCGTAGATGTTTGCTTCAAAATCTTGGAAGGCAACCTAACACATGTGGAATTGGAAAAGAAAGCAACCGTTTTAACCTACAAGGTTCCACCAAACTACGGCCGCTACATAGACACCTTTCCGAAACTCGTAAACAAAAACGAAATCGACACATCAGTTGACTTGGCAAAAGCGTATGAACTAACTAAGAAGTATGGTGACAAAATCCGCATATACCCAGCATCTATGGAGCTGCGAAACAGTGAAACTTACGCACTAAAATCCAGAGCCGTGGGAGTAGTAGGCGTAGGCGACAACACTGAAGCAGCCAGAAGAATCTCTTTGGAAGGCATCAAAGCGATAAAAGGTGGAGCCCTCTGGCACAGAACAGACATAGCCTCAAGACAGCACATACAAAAAAGCATAAAGCACATGGAAATGCTGAGGCGCGAAAAGTGAAAAGAATTTTCATATCAGATTGTGAAGGACCAATCTCCAAAAATGATAATGCTTTCGAAATGACATCGCATTTTGTTCCAAATGGCGATAGACTGTTCACTGTTATAAGCAAATATGATGATGTGCTTTCGGACATTTTGAAAAAGCCATGTTACAAGGCTGGCGACACCCTAAAGCTCATTCTACCGTTCCTGAAAGCCTACAATGTAACAGACAAGAAAATGCGAGAATTTTCAGCAAAGACCCTAATTCTGATTGCAAACGTGAAAGACACATTGAATTATGTAAAGAATGTTGTACATGCTTTTATTGTAAGCACAAGCTACGAACATTACATGCAAGCATTGTGCCAAGCCCTCGACTTTCCCTACGAAAACACCTATTGTACAAGACTCAACATTGACAAATATACGTTACCTGAAAAAGAAAAAACCAAACTGAGACAAATAGCAAAAGAAATTGCACAAATGCCAATGATTGAAATTCCTTCCGAATCAAAATTCATCAAAGATCTTTCAGAAAAAGATCAGAAAACAATTCGGCGACTTGACGAGATCTTCTGGAAGGAAATGGCCAGTATGGATTCTAGAAGAATTTTAGACGAAGTTAATCCAATTGGGGGCAACGAAAAAGCTGAGGCCGTAAAAGATGCAGTGCAGAGACTAGGCACGACTATGGCAGATGTAATGTACATTGGCGATAGCATAACAGATGTGGAAGCCTTTAAACTTGTGAAGGACAGCGGCGGCTTAGCAGTTTCTTTCAACGGTAATCAATACGCCGTAAGAAACGCTGAAATTGCCGTTCTATGTGAAAACAGCATAATAACCGCTGTAATTACAGACAGTTTTGGCAGATTTGGAAAACAACAAACCCTAAGCCTTATCGAAAACTGGCACTGCGAAACACTAGACAAAAGCCAAGTGAGCCGAACCTTGCTCAACAGCGTTTTCCGGTTATTTCCGAAGGAATTGCCCAAAGTTAAAATAATAACGAGCAAAAATATGGAAACTCTAGCCAAAGAAAGCAGCGAATTTAGAAAAAAAGTGAGAGGAGAGGCCATCGGAAGTTTGGGATGAGAATGGTTAAGAAAGCTTTAATTGAGGATACTTATGCGGAGGCTTTTGACGGTATCTACTTTCGAATCGTCATCACTGCGGATGACGAAGAAACATTGAAGAAGGCAGCTGAAGATGCCACAGCAACACCATCAGAAGTCATAGGCAGACTTGACAGCGGAATTGAAAAATGGCTGAGCGAAAAAGAAACTCCAGACAATCGGAAAGGAGCAATTTTACAATTTTGGAAAGGTTTAAACAAGGAAAAGCCTTTGGAAGATGTAATTAACCGATTTGAAAAAGAGCTTTCATATAGAATTCGTCAGGACATTCTTGTCAAGTCCTTCACCGCAGTTTTTGACGGGTTATCTGCAAAACCCGAAGGAAAAGTGGATATGATGGAAAGGGTTGGGCACTGTGGTGATGGGTTTGAGTGGGAAGAACAACTTTATGGCCGTCGCATGATCATCGTTCCGATTATGGTCCCCGATTTTCTTATAGAACGATATATCGGCTATGCAAGAGGAGTGGCTGGCGGCAACTTCTGGTACATGTGCAAGACAAAAGAAGCAGTAGTGAATGCTGGAAAAAAGGCGCTGCAGGCCATAAGCCAGATCGAAGGCGTAATAACACCCTTTGACGTTTGTTCGGCAGGTTCAAAGACTGAAACAAAGTTTCCGTTAATAGGCCCGACAACAAACCATCCCTATTGCCCGTCTCTCAAAAAAAGACTTGGCAAGGAATCGAAGGTTCCTGAAGGTGTCGGCTACATTCCAGAAATAGTGATTAATGGAATTTCACTGGAAGCTGTCAAGGAAGCTATGAAAGCTGGCATAGAAGCAACCATAAGCATTGACGGTGTAGTAAAGGTCTCGGCTGGAAACTATGGCGGAAAACTCGGCGATTACCAGATTTATCTGCGTGAGCTGTTTCCATGAAACGCTTCGACGTCGTCGGATTCGGCGCACTAAACGTTGACAAACTTTTCAAAGTAAACAAAATTGCAGGAGCAGAAGAAGAGGGCTTTATAATAGACTGCGAAGAAGCATGCGGAGGTTCAGCCGCGAACACCATCGTCGGCTTAGCCCGACTCAGATGCAAAGTAGGATTTATAGGAAAGGTTGCCGAAGACAGAGAAGGCAAAATGCTAATCGAAGACTTTTGCAATGAAGGCGTCGACACAGGCGGCATAGTATTGACAAAGAAGGGCAGAAGCGGCACAGTGATGGGTTTCGTGGATAAAAAAGGCGAACGGGCATTATACGTAGACCCCGGCGTGAACGATACAATAGGACTTAACGACATAGACAGGGAATACGCCTCTCAAACGAAGTTTTTGCATTTGACTTCCTTTGTTGGCGAAAATTCCTTCCAATCACAGAAAAAGCTCGTAGAAGAGCTTCCAAAAAACGTCAAAGTAAGCCTTGACCCAGGTGAATTGTACGCCAGAAAAGGATTTGAAATGTTGGAACCAATTATAAAGCGGACGTTTGTTTTGATGCCGAATCTAAGCGAGCTTGAATTATTAACTAGTAATGAAGATTACATAAAGGGCGCCGAGTCTCTACTTAAAAAGGGCGTGGAGATAGTTGCTGTAAAATTGGGCGGCAAAGGTTGCTATGTAACGAATGGAAAGGAACGCCACCTAATAGAAGCTTTCAAAGTCAAAGTCGTTGACACAACTGGCGCTGGTGACGCCTTCTGCGCAGGCTTCCTTTATGGCTTAATTAACGGCAAAAGCCTCCACGAAGGCGGAAGAATAGGCAATTTTGTCGCTTCCAGATGCATAATGGAAATGGGAGCGAGAACAGGTCTTCCACGGCTTAACGATCTAGTAAACAACAGGTTAATATGATGACCAAAATGAAGCGAAAAAACAGCCATGTCATTATTATCAGAGAGGCACATAAAGATGATGCCATAATCATAAAGAAGATCGTCGAAAGCGTGGCAGCTGAAAAATATTACGTTGTTCAAGAGCACTCAAGAGAAGATTGGAATAGCGCCATCAAGGAAATTAACGAAAGGAAAGGTTTAATCATAATCGCAGAAGCCAACGGAAATCCCGCTGGCATGGCATACATTGTTCCGGGGAAATTTAAAAAGAATAAACATGTAGGCTTTTTGGGCATATCCATTTTCAAAACGTTCAGAAGGATTAGCGCTGGAACAGCTCTGATGGGTTACATTCTAGATTGGTCCAAGAAACAAAAAGAGTTAGAAAAAATCTCTTTGACTGTTTTCTCAACAAACAAGGCTGCAATAAACCTTTATAAAAAATTTGGCTTTGAAATCGAGGGAATAAGCAAGAAACAGTTTAAGATCGCTGGAAAATACGTTGACGAGGTAATTATGGGAAAAATCTTGAACTAACCTTTCTTTAGCAGATAATTAACCAGACTTTCAAAGATTAGCTTTCCATCACCATATTCAGCCATCTTTTCTCGTTTTGTCCAGTCTGGTTGCTGCCACCAGTAGAACGCTCTTTCCGGATGAGGCATCAAGCCAAATATTGTTCCTTCGGGGTTGCATATTCCAGCTATGTCATGAAAAGAACCGTTTGGGTTTGTCGGAAAATGACCTTCGGCATACTCACCATGCTTGTCGCAGTAACGAAAAACCAGCTGATCGTTCTCATAAAGCCTATTCAGAAACTGGTTTTCCTTTTTCTTTGCGAATATGAATCTACCCTCTGAATGTGCCACCGGAATTCGCAAAACTTTCCCTTTCGGAACTTTCCATGAGAAGACAGATTTTCCCCTGTGCTCATGTTTAAGGTAGACCCAACGACAGTTATAGCCAGGCGGAAAATTAGTTGCCAATGCAGCCTCCGGATACTGGCTTATTCCTTCAAAACCTGGAAGCAAACCAGCTTCCACAAGCACTTGAAAACCGTTGCAGATGCCAAGAATCGGACGATTTTCTTCGACAAAATTTTTCACCTCTTTACCCAATTTTGCTGATAACCACTTTGCCCATATCGCCCCAGCCCGCACATAATCTCCATAGGAGAAGCCTCCGGGGATAACCAGGGCATGGTATTCCAGCAAGTTTCCACGCTTAACTAATTCGTTTACGTGCAAGATTTTGGCTTGAACATTCAATTCTTCAAATGCACGTTTCGTTTCTGCGTCGCAGTTCGTCCCGCCCACACGTAAGACGCAGACTTTAATCTCTTCGCATTTCATGGCCTAAACCCCGCTACTCAAAGTTCTTTTCCAGTTTGCCATCAAATCATTCAGCGAGGCATCCACACCGACTTCTCCATTCAATCCTATGACGCTCAGCCGCGGGGTTCTCGTAGTCGTGCCTATCCGAGCGTAAATCTTTCCCTTCATCAAAGCCTCAAAATCCTCTTTTGCCTTCTCCGAAACTTCCAAGAGAAAACGGCTATTTGACTCTGAAAACAAACCTAAATCGTTACGTTCTATGGCTTTACTTGGCGCCTTCCTTAAATCTAATTCCATACCATATCCACCCGCAAGAGCCATCTCCGCCGCAGCCACAGCCAAGCCACCCTCAGACAAATCATGACAAGCCTTAATCAACCCCAAATCAACAGCCCTAGTGACAGCTTTGAAAATTTTTCCAGCTTGGCTTGCCCGTACCTTTGGCACAGTTTTTCCAACAAAACCCTTCATCTTATAATATTCTGAACCGCCTAACTCCTTGAAGGTTCGCCCAACAATATAGATCAAGTCATTCGGCGCCTTTGCATCCATTGAAACAGCAGAGCGAATGTCTGGAATTATGCCCAAAGCTGTAATTAAAAGAGTTGGTGTTACTGGTCCAAGCGGAGATTCGTTGTAGAGGCTGTCTTTCCCTGAGATGAAGGGGGTTCTAAAAGCAGTCGCGAAATCGTAGCATGCCTTACAAGCCATCAAAAGGCCGCCTAGCCTTTCAGGTTTTTCTGGGTTGCCCCATGTAAAATTGTCAAGCAGTGCTATTCTTCTGCCACCAACTGCTACGTTGTTTCTTATTGCTTCGTCTATGGCTGAAGCCGCCATCCAATAAGCATCGATTTTTCCATAATTTGGATTCATGCCGCTCGAAATTGTTATCCCTTTCCAAGATTCTTTCAGGGGCTTTACCACTGCCACATCATTTGGCCCGCTATGTTCACCTTGCAGAGGCTTAAGAACCGTGTTTCCTTTGACTTCGTGGTCGTATGTGCGTATCACGCTTTCCTTGCTTGCAATGTTAGGTGATGCTAAAAGCCGCAAAAGTGTTTCAGTTAGGGTTTTCGGCTCTGGAAAAACAGGTTCTTCAAAACCTATAGGCTCGTATTCCGCAGTTCTGACTACTTCCGGAGGTTCAAAAAGGAAAGAAATATCCATCTCTGCAACTTTTTGGCCTTGACAATATAATCGTAAAGCCTTAGCCGCCGTAAGTTTTCCAATAGCAGTGGCTTGGACATCTTCCTTTTCAAAAATTTCTAAGACACGTTCTAGGTTTTCTGGAGGCACTATCAAAAGCATTCTTTCTTGAGACTCTGAAACATAGATCTCCCAAGGGACTAAGCCACTGTGCTTCAGCGGCACTTTTTCAAGGTCAACTATGGCACCGCAACCAAATTTCCTTGCTGTTTCGCCCACTGCTGATGATAAGCCACCTCCGCCTAGGTCTGTTATGGCCGATGCGAGTTCATGGTCTCGAATTTCGATTATGGCTCTTTTCAGCTTTTCTTCCTCAATGGGGTTTGCAATTTGAACCGCTGGCCTTGACACTTCTTCCGATTCTTCCGTTATTTCAGCAGATGCGAAGGTCACGCCGTGAATTCCGTCACGACCCGTTTTTCCCCCAGCCAACACGATCAAGTCGTTTGGCTTGGCGTTCTTTTTGAACTTGTTCAGTGGCACAATTCCAACGCACCCGCAGTAAACAACGACATTGCCAACATAGCTCTCGTCGAAATATATGGCCCCATTCACTGTCGGGATTCCCATGTTGTTACCGTAGCTTCCTATGCCCGCTACGACGCCCATGTGAATATATTTCGGATGCTTCAAGCCTGGAGGAAGCTTGTTATAGTCAAAATCTAACGGACCGAAACCTAAGACATCCATGCACGCAATCGGGTCTGCCCAAACGCCTAAAATGTCACGAATCACTCCACCCACGCCGGTTGCGGCGCCGCCGAAGGGTTCTATGGCGGATGGATGATTATGGGTTTCGACTTTGACAGCTATCCCATGATCTCTGTCAAACTGGACTATTCCCGCATTGTCTTCAAAGACTGAGAAACACCAGCTTGGATTGATTTCTTCTGTGGCTTTTGCAATGTATGTTTTGAAAATGTCTTCAATCTCTTTGCCATCCATTCTTATTTTGCCTTTGAACGTTTTGTGAAAACAGTGTTCAGACCATGTCTGTCCAACAGTCTGAAGTTCGATGTCGGTTGGATTTCTTCCTCGCTTCCTGAAATAGTCTTGGACCGATTTCATCTCTTGCAAGTTTAAACCTATGCCTAGTTCTTGGCTTATTTGCGTCAGTTGCTGATCAGTAGCTTCAGATGTGTTTATCTCGAAAAGTGGAAACGGTACGTTCCGGCGGGTATAGAGACTTTTGGTCATTATAGTTCCTCAATCACAACTGTGTAATTGTCCTTCGTTGGGTTTGCCAGAAGCCTCTTACACATTTCCTCAGTTTTCGTCTCAGCCGTTTTCCTTGATTCAGCTTCAAGAACGACATTGTAGACCTTGCTGGCATTCACGCCTTCAACTTTATAGCCAAGTTCCTTCAATAAGCGTGCTGTAGTTTCGCCTTCAGGGTCGCTATGCCCAGGTTTTAGGCTGACTTCAATTCTTAAGCGGTACCTCATAGGCTAAGCTTGAATTCCAAGAGATTTAAACACTTTTATCATTAGAAAGGCAAACGAGCTACCTCAGAATAATCTTTCTGCTTTTGTAGAGAATTTCGATCCCTTCAGAGTCGGTTACGCGCCCTATTTCTTCCGCGTGTGTTCCAGTTTTTTCTATGATGTCTATGGCTTTGTCTACGTCCTCCCTTGCAACTATGATTGCAAACCCCCATCCCATGTTGAAGGTTTTGAACATCTCATCATCTCCTATCATTCCGCCAAGCTGGATAACAGTTCTCTGGATTAGGTCGAAGATCGGCTGTGGCTTGAAATTGTCGAATTGAAAACCTATGCCTTTTGAATATTTTGCCAAACGGTCAAATTTCAGGTATGCGTCACCAGTTATGTGCACGGCCGCCTTCACTTTAAACTCTTCAGAAACCTTAAGCAGCGACTTGACATATATCTTGGTTGGCTCCAAAACCTCATAAACGATCTCCCTATCTAATCTATCCGGAATGTCATGGGATTCGTGTTTTCCACCCCACTTTTTGAACAGGATTTTTCTTGTGAGGGATATGCCGTTGGTGTGAACTCCTGAGCTTCGAAAACCTACGATGGCATCGCCGGGTTTTATGTTTCTCCCATAAATTACCTTCTCGCTAGCAACTTCGCCTATTGCAGCAAAGACCATATCGAACCCCTTTCCTTCTACCAAGCCCTTTATCACTTCTGCCACATCGCCTATTTCGCCGCTTGGCACGATGCATTCAGCTTCAGTTGCCCCTTCGGCTATACCTTTCATCCATTCTCTAACTAAGGCTGGATCTGAAACATGCGCGTGGATGTTATCTGCAACCGCTAAAGGCCTTGCGCCAGACCTTATGACATCATTAACAGCCACAGCCACGCCATCAATCCCTATTGTATCATATTTCTCGGCTAATTGCGCAACAAGAACCTTTGTACCCACACCTTCGATGACCAAGTCTAGATAGCGATTATCCCCGAAAGGGAAAACATTTCCATAAGGAAGCTGAACAACTTGACCGTACCTGCTGAATTTGTAGGTTCCCTCCAAAACGTGTAATGCCCTCTTAGACTCGGCTCTTAGCTTTCTATCAACCCCAGCTTTAGCATACGTAAATTTTTGAGTCAACGGGCATCTCCTCTCTGGTTCAAAATGTGATCAATTTCATTTATAAATAACCACGTAAGATTTCTTAGGTTTGAAGAGGAACTTCTGCGTCTTAATCTGCGGGGTAGGCAGAATTTGATTAGGAGTTGAAAGGAGAAGGAGAACAAGAGCGTGAGAAAGTCAAATTCTGCCTACCTTTCCGCTTTTTTCCATCAGTGAGGCTTTTCTTGCGAGTGCATTATAATCTTCTTGCGAATCGCGCTACAAGGTGTTGTTGCCCGTTGAATCCATTGTATTCAGCTTCGTAGGCAATATTGGCTGGTTCGTTCTGCGTGCTTTCTAGAAGCATTCCCAATAAAACGTAGTATTGCCTTAGAAAGCCAAGTCCTTTCTCGCTGGCCTTGTATAAACTCCTGCCGTCTTTCAAATGCGTCTCAACAAAGCCCATCTCAGTAAGAGATTCCAAATACTTATTAAGCTGCTTACAGTTGATACGCGCTCGCTTCATAATAGAAAATCGGGATACACCATTGTCGTTCACAGCCTCAAGCATTAGAGCGATAATTTCAAAGTGACCTCTATATCTTTTGTGTAAAGGTAAATAACGTAGAATACGGCCTGTCGTGTAATTCGCCATGCCTGTCCTCCTCGAGATATATATACTCATTGAATAAATTACGGGTTTTTTCCATAGACTTTGTTGAAAACGTAACTACATGCATTGCAAAAGTGTTGAAAGTGTTGAAAATCAACATTCCGCATCCGAAGAGTTTTTATGTCATTTCAACTGAAACTATTGAATAGGAGACAACAGTTGTCTCAACGTAAGTTGACGTCGAGTGAGGTAAGATTTCTTGAAGAAGTTCTGAGCGCAGACGCTAAGGTTGGCAATATACGTCTGAGAGAAGGTGAATATCAATTTATTTTGGCGAAAGCCATTGCATCTTTTCAGTTGGACTTGTATTTTCCCGATGTTAAAGACATAGTAAAACTATTATACGGTGAGGAAAAAACTAACGACATCCAGTTTATCCGTAAAATTCAAACAATCTTAAAAAAATTGGAAAAGAGCAATGTAGTAAGGATTTTGCCTAAGAAAAAGCCTTGGGAGTTACAAAGATATGCGCTTTCAAGTTTCAAGTTTCAGGACAGTGACAAAAACCTTGTAGTGTTTGCAACAGACGAGCAAGTTGGACAAGCGCAAAATTTGTTACACTCTGTATTAGGCCAAGAAGAAGAGCCTACAGCCAAACTAAATAGGGCCAAGGTCAAGATTGGAGTACTATTATTCACAGTGGCCGCGTCATATACGGCGATTTTGTGGGATCTAATGCAGTCCGCTATTAACCCCATTATTTTCGTTTTTTCTTTTTCCGTTGCTGTTGCGTCCTCCATTATGTTGGGGAAAACGCTTTCTTAGATGGAACTAGTGTTTAGCTCACGTTAACGTTTAATAATTCTATGTGTTAACAGATGGAACAGTGAGTAAATTGAAGAAGGCTATGTTGATTTCATTCACGATTTTGTTTTTGTTGTCTATTTTGTTTCTTAAGGATTACAGAATGTTTGTGAAGGCCGGTTCAGTAACTTGGACCGTGGATGATGATGGACCAGCTGACTTCAGCACGGTACAAGAAGCTATCAATATTGCAGCTCCAGGAGATACGATTTTTGTGCACATTGGGACATACTATGAAAACATTCTCGTCGATAAGACTGTGTCACTTATTGGTGAAAACAAGGACGAAACGATTGTTTATGGCAACGGAACTGGTAGCGTGATTTCATTGAAGGCCAATGACATAAACATTCAAGGCTTCACTATAAAAAACAGCAGCGACCGCCTATACGATAGCGGAATATTCATAGACCGCCGTTCCAGTGGCAACAGCATAAGCCTCAACACTATATCAAACAACAATGATGGGATTACCCTCTACTCTTCTAGCGATAACATAGTTTCAAACAACACCATATCAAACAACACCTCCAATGGAATTGTTCTTTATTCTTCTAACAATAACATATTTTCAGGCAACACTATATCAAATAACAGCGACGGGATTAGCCTCTACTCTTCTAGCAACAACATGTTTTCACGCAATACTATTTCAAACAACAAGAATGGAATATATCCCGCTTTCGATAGCATCAACAGCACTATTTACCACAACAACTTCAACAATGGCAAGAACGTACAAACTGATTCCATAAATTCTTGGGATTATGAGGGTGAAGGCAACTACTGGAGTGACTATGCAGGAAATGACCCAAATGGAGATGGAATAGGAAAAATTCCCTATATCATAGACAGTTACAACCAGGATGAATATCCTCTAATGGGAATGTTTTCTGAGTTCAGTATCACTTTAGAAACGGAAGCATATGTTGTCACTACTATTTGCAATTCGACAGTCTCCAACCTAATATTTGAGATTGGTGTGGAGACAGGGAACAAGTTAATACGTTTCAATATCGCTGGCGAAGATGGTACTGCCGGTTTCTGCAGAGTTGCTATTCCGACTGGATTGATGAAGCCTCCGTACATCGTACTCGTTGGTAGTAATGAGGTCAATGCAACTTTGCTTAATGGTTCAAACGAGACATACAAGCGCCTATACTTCACCTATTCGCATAAAAGTCGCACCGTCTCAATAATTTCTTCTGAAACGCAGCTTCTTTATAACGAATTGCTTACCAACTACCGTCAGTTGCAAGAAGATCTCTCCGACCTCAACACAACGCACCAAGGCCTTCTCAACAACTATAACATTCTCCTAGATAACTACAGTCAGCTTCAAGAAAGTATTGACGAATTAAATGCGTCCTATGAGAAGCATCTGTCTGATTATTCTGGCCAAATGCAAATCATCCGAAGTCTAGTATACATGTTTGCAGCCACAACAGGTATCTTCATGATCACCACTATTTACCTTTCAAAAATCGCACATACAGGCATCAGAACAAAGACCAGGGAATCCATAACGAAGTAGATGCCAGATTTCCATACACGAATTT
>CAZADP010000012.1:0-13824 GCA_964483905.1 uncultured Candidatus Bathyarchaeia archaeon
ATAATGGTAGGATTTATATAGTTAGTGCGAAATTACTGAAGACTATTTAGGTGGTAAGCTTTATAATGGATACTCAAGTCTCCTGTGTGACGCATCAAAAAATCAGCGCACAATTAGGGAGCTTGAGCTTAAAAGGAGACTTATGCGAGATTGTGGAAGGCAATCCGAAAATAAGATCTGAAATTGGCATAATCCTTCCAACTTATTGTGAAGCGGCTAACATCAAGAAACTAATCGACGAGATCGAAAATCTAAACATGAGTATTTCTGTATTAGTAATAGATGACTCCAGCCCTGATGGAACGGCAGATATCGTCAGAGGTCTTCAGAAGGAGTATGATAACATTTTGCTGTTTGTAAGACCTAAAAAAATGGGGCTTGGAACTGCAATAACAGACGGTTTCAAAATATTCTTGTCGCAAGAAAGTCCTCCCAGATATATAGTTACCATGGATGCAGATTATTCGCATAACCCCAAAGATGTTCCACGTGTGGTCTGTGCTGCAAAGGAAGGAAGAGGGCTCTCGATAGGGAGTAGATATTGCAAAGGGGGAAAAATAGTAAATTGGAGTCTATTCCGGTTAGTGACAAGCCGAATAGCCAATCTAGTGGCCTCTTCTCTGGTAAGAGCGAAAATACGTGATTATACAAGTGGTTTGCGTTGTTATTCAACAAGACTCGTAAAAGAAATAGTTGCCGACTTACATAGCCAAACTTACGAGATACAAATAGAAACTATACGACAAGCTTGCAAAAGGGATTTCAACATCAGAGAAGTGCCAATGACCTTCGTAAATAGAAAGAAGGGAAAGTCGAAGCTGACTCCCAACGAGATTGGGGAGTTCATATCGTACATCATGAAGTTGGGTTCGGAAAAACTTGAGGGCCCTTGCCAACGGCTAAACGACCATCTCTAACGCGAAATCCTCTCATTCATTACCTGTCGATATACCAATTCTAATTTGTTAACAACAGCCTTCCATGTGTACCTTCCTTTAACGAGTTCAAAAGCGTTCTTAACAACAGCTTTCCTCAAATTGTGATCGGTCAAGATCGTATTAACAAAGCTGAATATTTCCATAGGGGTGACACTTTTCAATAGCATGGCGTTTACCCCATGGTTCAAAATGTCGCCTGGCCCTCCTGAAGAAGAAACAATCACAGGAATTTTGCTACTAATTGCTTCTAGCATGCTTAAACCGAATCCTTCATACGAAGAGGGTAATAGGAAAACATCAGCAATCGAATAGAACTCAAGAAGCTTCTCCCTAGATACCTTGCCCACTACGACAAGAGAATCTTCGACCTTGAGTTTACCGGCAAGATTCATAAGATTACTCGCATAGTTTGCGTAGTCCGGACCAATAATAACAAACTTTGCACGGGGGAATTCTTTCAGAATAAGGGGCATTGAAAAGATCACTTTTTCCAACTGTTTGTTCCAGTCAATCCTTCCAACATAAAGGAGCACCGGACCTTCGGTGCACAAATCGTCAAGAATTCTTTCACTCCTTTGAAGATTTGCATATTCATCAAAGTTAACGCCATTGGGCACAGAAACGATTTTATTGGGAGAGGCGCCTCTTTGGAGAAGCAATTGCCTGTTATGTTCGGTCAATGCTATTATTCTGTCAGGGAGCCTGAGAAGCAATCGGCCTAAAGTGTGGTCAAAAAATGATTTTATCAACATATTAGCAAAAGTTCTTTTTGGATAAATTCCGTGCGGAGTGAATATTGTTGGCGTATGTTTAAGACGGGCAAGATAAATTGCAATGCAAGAACTTAGGCATCGGTAGCCATGTGCGTGAACTAGATCTGCTTCCAAGCGCTGAAAACCTCTTAAAATATCGGGTATCAGCCAAAATTCTCGGAACGTTTTTGGCATGAACAGTGGATACCGGTAAACTTGCATTTCGTTCATAACTTCTTCCTTGCATGGAGAGGTCTTGCCGTCAATATCATTTGACGTTATTATTGATACCGTGTGTCCGCGCCTCGAAAGTTCAAGAGAGATTTGATAAACATGCTCTTCCATACCCCCAATTGCTGGAGGAAATCGCGGCACAACTTGAATTATATTCATTCCTGCAATCCATCTCGCTTTTAATTGACACGAATGCGTTCTACCTGAAAGAAACAGACCGCCTTTAAAATTTCTCCATATCGATTAGCAAGAAGATCCCATTCAAATTTCTCTTCAACTGTTCGCCTTGCATTACGTCCAACTTCTTTAGCGATATTTTCATACTTTAATAGGGTCTCTAGCTTCGCAATCCAGTCGTTTATATTATCTGGATCTGCAAGAAAACCATTTTCCCCGTCTGAAATAACATCCTCGATTCCGCTAACCCTACTTGCAATTACAGGTTTTTGCATGGCCATTCCCTCAAAAAGTTTTAGCGGACTTGCCGCGTGTGCTACTTCGTCATTGGGGAAAGGAATCAAAATTGCATCAGCAATAGCCAAGATAGAGGGTACTTTTTCGTGGATCACTTCTCCTAGGAAGATAGCATTCTCTTTTGGCACAGTTTCTATTGCACCGCTTCCGACAAGTACAAATTTTGCATCTAATCCTTTGTCCATTGCCATGTCACAGAGCTTCAGTATTATATTCACTCCAGCCCATCCTTCCAGATGCCCACTATAGACGCACAGTTTTCCCTTGTCAAGACCCAGATTTGTTTTTATTTGCGAAGTGTCGTATACCTCAGGGTCAAAGTCTCGTGTATTGACGCCATTTGGAATTATTGCCGCTTTTCTTTCAGGCACTCTTGATGAAGCTATGTATTTCTTGATGAAACCGGTTGGCGCGATAACCATTTGAGCTTTCTTGACTAGATACTGTTGAATAAGCATAAGCATTCTTGCTTTGATGCTGTTTTTCTTGAGGTTAAGGAGGTTAATTGTGTATTGTGCGATTAAATCATTGAAATCTAGCACTACAGGCTTTTTCAAAAGTCTTCCTTCTAAAAAACCTAGCAAACCTGTGTAGGGACTAGGATAATTCAACACTACGACTTCGGGATTTATATTCCTCAAAATTTTCAATGACGCTAGAAACACTGACACAAGAGTCATGAAAAATGCCATTGAAAATGAATGTTTCCACATTGTGGCTATTTTAGGGGATATTGGAATGAAGTGTCCACAAATGCCCTCATAGTTGACGCAGGCCGCTTCCATTCGAGAGTGAAGATTAAGCACGTCTCTATCTTTTTGCAGTCTTCCAAGTAATACTCGAAAGGGAGGAAAAACAATAAAATGTATTTCATGCTCATGCGATAATCTCTTCATTATCTCAAATATTCTTCTGTCACTCCCTAGCCTAGGCGGCAAATATTCGACAAAGACTGCCACTTTCATTTTTCTCATCTTGAAATGCTACTCACATTCCTTAATAGTTATTATAGCCAGTGTTTAAAGTATTTCAAAAATACAATGTCGAAATTCAAGTATTCAGTTGAAAAGAACACATCAAAAGAATCGCGCGCTAAGGGCATTGATTCTTTGCTCGTGCATATATCATGTACCCCATAGGAAATATCCCGAAGAGGCCAATCTTGCTCAGAAAACTTCCGAATGGCAGAAATGACCCTGTATATTTTTTAATATCGCATATTTCAAAGTGATATTTCTTCAAAGAGTTAATGACGACTTTCAAGGAAGGTACTGCGACGTATTCTCCCCTATAAGCGAATGAATGCATGCTTGAAGGTAAAAAACCAAAAAAGGGAAGGTATGTGTGGCTTTCAATAATGGAATATCTGTTCGGCAGTTGAACCATGAATATCCCTTTTTTCTTGATCACTCTCTTCGTTTCCTTATAGAATGCCTCTATTTCATCCTTAGTGATATGCTCGATGAGACTAAATGCAGTGACCATGAAGACTGAAGCATTTTTGAGTGGCAACCTTGTTGCATCTGCAATGATATGGTGATATTGTTTCTTGCGATTTTTTATCAGGTCAACACCTACAAGAAGCCTGAATTCGATTTCGCTCGCAATGTTATCAAATAGTAGGCCTTTTCCACAGCCTACATCAAGAAGAGAGTCAAATTCATATTTAGAGATGAACGAAGAGAAATACTTCATCCTTTCCGTTTCAGTCCCAAACTTTGAATTCAGAAGCCCAAATAGATAGGCCCGGATTTTGTTGTAGGTGTTATACGTTTTCTCTACCCTTCCTTTATTAGAAGATGTTTTACTCCTAGATTCTTTAAGCTTTATTGAAGATGCGGTTAAACCGTAGTTCTTTGTTTTGCAATGCTGAAAAAAGTTATAGATAAGTTAGGTATACACTCTGCTCCGTGGGATATTGAATTTGGAGTCCATTCTCGTAGGGTTTCAACTCCTGTTCTCTATGTTTTGCTTGTTTGCACTTGGTGAGCCTTGGAGAATGATGATTCGAAAATTCACCGGTCTTTTCCGAAGTCTTGATTTTCTGCAGATCGCAGTGTTAGATATATTTCTCGGCAGCTCTTTTCTGTATGTTGTTGCCGTTATTCCGTTGCATCTTTTCCATATAGTTACGTTGTATGCAATTACTGCAGCATCATTTATAGTTATCTTTTGGTTTCATCATGCAAGGTTCAAGAATGTTTTCAAACGCTTTTCTCTGCACTCTGAGAAGATTTCTTTTCCAAATAAAGTTTCGTTTGGGCTTATTTTAGTAGTGTTAATGTTTCTGTTTAGTCTTTTCATACAAACTTCGCCCTTTAGTCATGTTTTATTTGGGAGTGTTCGGGATACTTCCATCCATTCACTTTTTGTTCAAGTTTTGATAGAAAACAAGCAGGTCCCACTTACATTGAAGCCCTACTTGGATGAGGGAATAATTTATCCGCAGGGTTTCACCCCGATAGCCGCCTATTTTGCCTTAATTTTTAACTGTCTGCCACCGGCAGCGATTTTTTACTTAACGACTCTTTTCAATGCACTTACGGTAATGGGCGCCTATTTTTTGGGCAAAGCATTGAGTAAAGAGTCGAACTTGGGATTGATTCTTGCATTCGTTTTTACCTTTGTAGCTTTCTGGCCAAAATATATAACGTGGGGAAGCAATGCATTTGTTGCAAGCTTTCCGTTGTTCTTTGTTTGTTTGAGTTTTATTCCGTATCTTGCGAAGGAAAAAGGAAATATTGGCGCAATTTTTGTGATTGGCGTTCTATTTGGGTACCTGTCAGTTCTGCATCTTCAAACGTTTGAGATGTTAATAGCGGCCCTTTTTGTATGGTGGCTTGGTGTCGCACTTAAGAAACAGAAGGATAGATGGATTGGAATTCGGAACTTTATACTAGTCTCCTGTATAAGTCTCATAATCTTGAGCCCGTTTATCTATAGGGTATTGGCTTTCTATTCATATCCTTTCCACAATGTCGGGGTTCCGGGGGATGTTGAGATATCAAGCCCTCGCCCTGATCTTTCTATTATCGTGAGTGGTATTGTCTGGTTATTCGAGAATGTCGCTACCAACATCGCCCTGAAAATCGCTTCGCTTACCTTAGTTTTTGTCAGTGTTGTGGCGATTATGCGTTTTAGAACAAAGAATAGCCTCAACCAAGCCAGCGAGCTTATTAAAATAGGAATAGCCACGTTTCTAGGAGAATTACTGACATTCCTATTCAGCGCCTTCTCAACAGAATTACCGTTTTACCCTCAACCCTTGCTGCTTTATTTCCCATTGTATTTTTTTATTGCAGCTTTAACTTTCGGTCTGTATCATTTCTTTTCTTCTCGTTTATCAAGGAAGATTTCAAGAATCGACAGACTGGGGCTCGTAGGAAAAAAGATCTTGGTTATAGTAATTCCTTCGGCGTTACTTTTGGGGACGTACTTTCCTTTCTTATACCAAGGCTTCGTCCTAGATGCTGCAGAACTTCGCGGTTCCTACGCTGCGTTTGGTGTGACAACTGAGCAAGACCTCCAGTTGATTTTGTGGATCAGAGACAATTTAACAAGAGATGCCATAATATTAGTCAACACTTTTCAGAGTGGCACTTTCATACCAAGTATTGCAAATCGGAAAGTTGTCTTTCCCTCATTCGGAAGTTCATATTCTGTCTCTTACCAAAAACTTGTAGCTTTATTAGAAGCGAGAGCGCTTAATACTACTACATTAAGTCTAATGAAACAATTCAACATAACAAACATTTATGTTGGATCAGGAATCAGCCCCTGGGACGGTTGGATGCACTGGTGGAATCCTAAACTGTTTCTTGGAAATCCGAGTTTCGATTTAGTCAAAAATTTCGGTAATGCTTACCTATTTCAATTTAATTTTACGGATTCGTTAAAAGACATAGTTTTCCTGGACGACTTCGAATATGCACTTTGGAATCAAAATGGGTGGCAGAGATACTTTTATGGGAATGGCTTAGGGAACACGAACATAACAGCCAAATTTGGATATAACAGTCCAAGATCTTTGAAGATGACAAGCCAACTGGTGTCCACGGCATTAGAATGGAAGTATGCAAATGTCATTCTTAGAGAATTTTTCGTGCAAAACAATTCGGATGTCACCTTCTCTTTCTATTTTAACGCTACTGAGGGCTTCAACGGTGAAGACACTTTTGCAGCAGTTATTTCCAATGCCTATCGCAACGAGTCTGTGGTGCTCACAACTCCGAATGGAGTCTACAAGGATTATATACACGCCGAATTATTGGATACCCCTGAAGGTGTCTTCAGTTTTCCTTTAACCACACTATGGCAACAAAGTTTCAATTCGTCAATACCCAATCCTTTTATTCTGGAGTTTGTAAATTGGGATTTTGATGGTATTGAGAACGTCGCTTACATCGACAATGTTACCCTTATCTCCACACCTATTCCTTGATCCCTCGGAAAAATGAGGGCAAATCGATGGAGAGCAGCCAAGAAAAACCGAAAGTTTCAATAATTATTCCTACTTTTAATTCGGAGAACACTCTTCCTGAATGCCTCAGAGGGATACTTACTCAGGGTTACCCTTCTTACGAAGTCATTATTGTCGATAATTTCAGCCATGATGATACTGTTAGAATAGCCAAAGATTTCAAAGCTGAAGTCTTACAAAAAAAATGTAACCCGGCTTTAGCTAGGAATTTAGGAGTCTACAATTCAACTGGTAAATACATACTTTTTTTGGACTCAGATCAAATCTTATCCCCGCCAGTCATTATTGAATGTGTCGAAAAGTGTGAGTACGAAAAAGCCGGCATGGTGCACATCCCCGAAGTTTTTGTTGGAAGAGCTTTTTGGAGTCTTTGTTCTGCTGTTTGGAAAAACTGCTACATCAAATTTGGGAAACTGAACGGTTCGATGGACGACATTGCCAGCGGTGAACCACGGTTCTTCCTTAAAGATCATATTATTCGCGCAGGAATGCTTGATGCTGATCTACTGTGGGGCGAAGACTACGAACTCTATAGGAGACTTAGGAAAATGAACCTCAAAGAAGCCTCGTGCGAATCTCAAATCTTTCACTATGAACCTTCATCAATCAAGGACATAGTAGTTAAGAATTTCCATTATGGAAGCTCTATGCCGATTTTTTGGCAGCAGACTAGAAAGCAAGTTTTTCCGTTGTTACTCAAACGTGCCTTGTTAACTTTTGGAAAGGTCTTCAGGGATTTTCAGAAGTCTCCCTCCATAGTTGCAGGGTGTGCTATCCTTTTATATCTCAAAACGTGTTCCACAATGACGGGTTTAATAACGGGCTTCATGAGGAGATTTTCATTGTGAGCGGCAACGAGAGCAATCTAAAAGAGTACTACATGACTTGTAAGAACTATTTCGTTGAACTAGGCAATAGGGATTTTGACTACTGGTTTTCGACGTACTATTCCACTTTGAAAACAAAGAAGGGATGGATTCTCGATGTTGGATGCGGAGTCGGTCAGGTCGTTAACCGACTAGCAAGTGATGGACTTTGTGCTGTCGGCGTTGATATTTCGCCTGTCGGAATACAAATGGCCTCTAAGAGTGGAAAAGGAGCTTTCGTAGCAGCGAGTGCAAGTCACCTTCCTTTTAGAGATAATACTTTTTCATCTGTGGGATTTTATGACTTCTTAGAACATACGTATGATCCGGAAGTTTGCTTAAATGAGATAGTAAGAGTTCTGGGTCATGGCGGTAAAATCTCGGCGTTCGGTCCAAATTTCTTGCGGGTCATGGGTTTAAGTCGGCCGTACCACTGGCACATGAGAGGTTTAAAACAGAAAATACGAAATCTCCATGATTTACTCCGAAAGGCTATTAACTCCAAAATGTTTCCTCAGAAAATGCGTTTTGAGTTTATGCAGCCACGGTTGGACCCTAAAGGACGAGGCGGTGATGTAGACGCTGTGTGCGTGACCAACCCCATTGACATAAAGTTTTATTTGAGGAAGTTAGGTATCAAAATCTTCCAAGAATCTGCCACTCCAAATCAAACGACTGATATTACTAAAAAAATTGGAGAATTACCCATCATCAGAAGTATGTCCAGTTTTAACTTTCTCGTAGGTATTAAAATGGCGTCTTAGGAGCATAAAGGAAATAGAAATAGTCATAGCAAAGCAAACCAGCTCAAAAAACGTGAATTTGTGCGCGCCTAGTAGTAGCTTTCTTACTTCATGTTCTTACCGCTTTCCCATGTCACGCGAATGAGGAGAAAGTCTTTGCACCTGATATTATTGAGGAGGCCTTTTGAAACGAAATGTTTTTTATTTTTCAATTAGATTAGAAGTTGAGTAAACTTGAAGTCTATTACTTTTGTACAGAGAATGTTTCAGGAGTATTACGGTAAAGACTTTTCTTTAGGTCGGAGTCTTCCAATGATTGAAAAACGTGAATTTGGATTTGTTTCGTTTGAAGGCTGGATGCTTCGCCATAAAAGTTTCAAAAGTGAAGACGAGTTAGGAACATTTTTGCGTGATTTCGTCCCCCGAGATATCTATTTTTCCTGCGCTAACTACGAAGAACCAGAAGCTGAAATGGAAAAGAAGGTTTGGTTGGGAGCTGACCTGATTTTTGACATCGATGCTGATCACATAGCTACTCCCTGCGATAAAGTTCACGACGAATGGACTTGTGGCAACTGTGGCTTTGCTGGAAAGGGGGATGCACCTGAAAAGTGTCCAGTTTGCGCCAGTGAAAAGTTTGATGTGAAGACGTGGCTTTGTGAGGTTTGTCTGGCCACTGCAAAGACGGAGACCATGAAGCTTATTGACATGTTAATACAAGATTTTCGCTTTTCTGAAAAAGAGGTACATGTGTTCTTTTCTGGCCACCGCGGTTATCACGTACACGTTGAAAGCAAAGCCATTGAAAATCTCGATGCAATTGCTCGTAAAGAGATTGTTGATTATGTCTGTGGTCTGGGTTTTGACGTCGCCTTTCATGGACTAAGCCAGAAGACTTGGAGAATGCCTCACAACTTAAGAGGTCTAAACCCGAATGACTCTGGCTGGCGCGGACGAGTTGCTAAGGGTGTATATAATTTTATCCTAAACGCCAATCAAGAGGACTATGAGAGCATAGGATTAAGAAAGAATGTTATTGAAGCTATAAACAAGAACAGAGATACAATCTTCAAGAGTTGGAATAATACAGGACCTTGGAATGCTGTAAAAGGGTTAGGCTTTAAGAATTGGAAGAAAATAATCGACTTCTGCGCAAATGTCCAGTCCGCTAAAGTAGACACTGTTGTTACAACAGACACCCATCGTTTGATTAGGTTGGCCAATACGCTGAATGGTAAGACAAGTTTAAAGAAAGTCGAGTTTCCGATTTCGGATATCGAGCATTTTGATCCACTAAGGAGCGCGGTGGCATTTAACAGAGGAACTGTAACCGTTTTTGTTTCCGATGTTCCAAAGTTTAGGCTTCATGACGAAATATTTGGTCCCTACAAAAATCAAAAGGCCGAATTGCCAACTGCCGCAGCTATGCTACTTACTTGTAAGGGTAGAGCAGAGGTTGTGGAATAGAATGTATAACGAATTATATGAGAGTTGGAAACGAGAGATCGAAAGCGTCGAACTTGAGAGGCTTCCAGCCGATTTTTACCGTAGGATTGCTGATTATTTGAGGAGACAAAAGGAGGAGAGCAGAATGCTGGATAAGAAAACCGTGAAGGCGAATCTGCTCAAAAAGGAGGTGTGGAACGTTAAACGCATGGTTCGTGAATTGATTCAAGTGCGTTACCGAAAATTGATTAGAAAAGTTGCGAAAGGCGAGAAGGTTCCGTCAGATTTTTTGACATCTGAGGAAGAAAAAATTTGCGGAGAAGGCTTGACTTTCTCAGAGGCGTATCGTAGCTTTGCCAAGAACATACTCCGTGGAGATATGCCAAAATTGAATATTGGCCAAAAGAACAAAAGAGCTATTTTGCGTTTTTTGAAGGATGTTCCGGCGATAGTTGGAGCGGACATGAAAACTTACGGTCCATTCAAGGTTGAGGATATAGCATCTTTACCGATTGAAAACACTAAAATTCTGATTAAACAGGCATTGGCGGAAAGTATTGAAGCTAATTAACTGCGAAAGAAGATTTACTCAGTAAGCTTAGTTCGACTCGAAAAATTAGTGCGGTTTTTTTATATAGATCTTCCAGTTTATGATTTTACTCCACACAGTTCGGCTTACTATGATTATTAATGGATAAGATATTATCCAAGTGATGGAATACAACATGCCGTAATAGTTATGAAACTTCTGCCAATCATAATCAAGAGTGTTAAAACTTGGACCCTTCTCTACTGCAATTAGAAAAAGAGTGACAACCCTTAGAACGTTAACAAAATAGGTGACTACAGCGCCTACTGCAAAGTAGATTATCCTGTGCCTCCAAGGAATGTCGGTTTTTTTCAAGAAGAGTAAAATTGTAACAGTATAGATTAGGAGGCTTTCAACACCTGAACATGGCCAAGCTATACCAAATCCAGCCCAAGAACGATCTTTGATTCCTAAATATGGAAAGGACCCCTGTATTGGATCATTAAATATTCTATATGTGGTTTCGTATCCCATCAGATTTAGGACCCTTGCTGCAATCGTGGCTGTTGCTGGAACAAGAACCTGCAGCGGTGTGAACCTTCCATATGGGTATAAGAGGTCTATGGCGAACAGCACGCCAATGGTTCCTAAAAAGAATGTCGAGAGCGAAAAATCCATTAAATTATTGATACCGTACAGCAGTTGAGTGATAAAGCCAAAAAGCACAGCAAAGACCAGATATTCAATCGAAAGTGGAATCAAACTTGCATGATGATCTTTTAAAGGATCTTGTGGAGAGAGAATCTGCTTAACTGAATTCTCAATTATTGCGTTTAAACCCCAATAGTTGGCAGCGATCACATATATTGTAGGAAGCAGAAGAGCTATAATGAACAAGACAGTCCTTATGGATGTCAGTTTAACCATATTGCTTTTCCGAAATTTTTCCCAACTCAATATCATCTCCAAGAAAACAAGCCACAAGAAGAAAAGTAGGAGTGTTCGCCCATGATACGTTTGTTCAAAGGACAACGGATATAAAAAATACAATATCAGAAGGGGTGGAATAAACGAGAAAACAGGCAAAAATCTTGCCAGAACGTTTATATTCATCTTAAAGATGCTTTGGACGCCTAAGATTTTTCCCTTGATTGTTTGCATAATGTTTAGACCTACCGGTTTTTCCTGTCCTTCTGAAGTGCGATAAGATATCAGAAGGCTAATTTAAGAGTGATGTTTGTGTTACAGAATTTGGCTAGGCTTTGAAACTATCTTCAATTCTAATGATGTAAGGTCCTACTAAATTGGACAGAATCTTGGAAATTCTTTAATAGAAAAAGCGGTTAACGTGTTTACTAAATCGAGGATCATGAAAAATGAATTTGAAAGAAGAAGGATTCTTAGGCGGTTTTCTGGTGTTAGGATTTGTAGTTTTTATACTTGGTTTTCTAACTGGAATGTTGGCTGTCGCTTTTATACCTGTTAAAGCTGATTTTACGGCATTGGCGTTGATGGTTTTTATATTTGGATTCATAACGGGAATGATTACAGTCGCCATGGTACTTGTGATAATAAAGCTAAGAGAATTAACAAGGAAGTCTCCGCAGACAAGCTCTTGAGGTCGGCTTATTTCTCATAGCGAAAAAGTATAAGAGTATGTATGTTATCTTTATGCAAAGCTGGTAGTGATTGAGTGAATATTCCTAAAGAGATCAGAACATATTGTCCAAAATGTAAAGCGCATCAGATTCACGCCGTTTCCCTTTACAAGGCGGGGAAGCGAAGAGCTTTAGCCAAGGGTGAGCGGCATCATGAGAGAGAAAAGAAAGGTTATGGTGGGCAGAAGTACTCTCTTCAAAGAGAATTTGCGAAAACAACCAAAAAGCAAACACTCAAGTTAAAGTGCAAAGTTTGCGGGTACACAAGACATAAAGATGGTATACGTCTAAGGAAGTTAGTCATTGCATAAGTTTGGAGGTTAGCTTCGTGACTGAGTGGGAAAAGCTCATTCCAAAACCAAGAAGCAGTTTTCTTCGCGTGAAATGCCTAAAGTGTGGTAACGAACAACTAGTTTTTAGTAACCCCGTAAACAAGGTTAATTGTAACGTTTGCGGAACTGAACTTGCAGAACCATCAGGTGGAAAAGCAAAAATCAAAGGTGAAATAGTCGCAGTTTTTGAATAGGGATGAACCTTAGAATGGCGGATAGAAAGCAGGAATGGCCGGAAGTCGGCGACTTAGTGATGGCCACAGTAGAAACCGTTACTGATTATGGTGCTTATGTAAAACTAGATGAATATGATAAAAAAGGTTTGCTGCACATTTCTGAAATCTCTTCTTCTTGGATTCGAAACATTCGCGATTTTGTCCGCGAAGGACAAAAGACTGTGTTAAAGGTCTTGCGAGTCGACATGGAGAAGGGACACATAGATTTGTCCCTCAGAAGAGTCACGAAAAGAGAGAGAATTGAAAAAACCATGTCTTGGAAAAGGGAAAGAAAAGCTGAAGCTCTACTTCGAAGCGTTGCTGAAAAAACTGGTCTATCACTTGAGGAGGTTTATGAAAAAGCCGGAGCGCCTGCGGAGAGAGAATACGGGTCTTATGAGGGCTTTGAAAAGGTTGCAAAAGAGGGCGTAGAAGTCTTAACAAAAATAGGTGTTCCCGAAGAAGTTGCAACTGCTTTTGCTGAAGTTGCTAAAGAAAGAATTCGAGTTCCGATGGTTAAGGTTAAAGGCATAGTCGAACTTCGTTGCATGAAGCCAAATGGGGTTAAAATCATTAAGGAAGCTTTTCTAAGCGCTAAAAAAACTGAAAAGTCGCGAGATGTGAAACTTCGCTTTTATGTTGTTGCTGCCCCAAAATACTGTATAGAGGTTTTGGCGGAAAATTATAAGCATGCAGAAGCTACCTTACAAAAAGTTGCCCAAACGGTCATTTCAAACGTCGTTAAGGCTGGTGGACAAGGCATTTTTAGAAGGGAAAAGTGATGGCTTGGATCTTAAGAAAATGTGAAACTTGTGGAGAATACACGCTAAGAAAAGACGAATGCCCGCATTGCGGTGGAAGAGTTAGAGTGCCGCACCCACCAAAATTTTCGCCGGATGATAAGTACCTTAGATATAGGATGGCTCTAAAGATGGAGAGTTCAATTGAATGAAAGAAACCCTTGTCAAAGAACTTGTAAAGGCTGAGTTAAACAAGCCCATCTTGATTGAGGGGCTTCCAGGTTTAGGACTTGTAGGTAAAATTGCTACACGGTATCTAATCAAACAGTTAAAGGCAGAAAGGTTAGCATACCTTTATTCTCCCCATTTCCCATATTTCGTGCTCGTCAGCAAGAAAGGAAGTGTCAGGCTTCTACG
>CAZADP010000013.1:0-13540 GCA_964483905.1 uncultured Candidatus Bathyarchaeia archaeon
ATAGTACAGGATGTCTTTCGGACTGCATAAGTAGCCTCTGTAAGATCTTTACCAACATCATAAATTCAAGTCCCATGCTAAAAGTTCACACCATGAACTGGAACCAATTAACTCGACAATTGTTTTCCGCCTTGTCGCGACAAACAAGCAAGCCTCACAACCTCCACTTTCCCTCAAAAAACTGTGCAGCCTCATATACTCGTGACGCGACAGATAAGTTGACAGTATCCTAAAAATCACTAAAGGAGGGCACACCCTATAATCTTACTAGTCGCCTCAAACAAGGACATAGCAAGTCTAAACATTGCAAAGCAAATCTTCAAACATTACATTTTCGAAAAAGCACCTGAAATTTTTCAGGAAAACCCAGTTTATGAAGCCAAATTTGACAATAGAAAAGTCAAGTTTGTGACTTTAAAGGAAGAATCTGTATATGCACAGAACCTAACAGGCTCGTTCAGTAATTTGGAACTTGTAGTTTTCATCTCAAGGCACAGTAGTGTAAGTGGCACTCCAACGCTGTCAGTGCACACCCCAGGTAATCTTGACAAGGCAGAGTTAGGAGGGCTTCCCAGAAAAGTTTCTGTTTCACCATCAAACGCTATGAGAGATGTTTTGAAAGCTATGATGCAGTTTAAAGAAGAAATGCAGCTCAGCTACGAAGTTTCTTATGAATGTACCCATCATGGGCCGTCATTAAACGTCCCTACCATGTTTGCTGAATTAGGGAGCTCAATCAAGCAATGGAACGATTTGAAAGCAGCGGAAGCGGTTGCCCACGCAACAATTAAAGCCATTTCAGAGTACGGTGAATCTCCAGCAACTGCAGTGCTTGGTATAGGTGGCCCTCACTATAATCAGAAGTTCTCTCGGATAGCATTGGGAAAAGAAATGGCCTTTGGTCACATGATTCCTAAATATGCTATTCCATACATTGATGCTGAGGTTCTTAGACAATGTGTGGAGAAGACATTGGAAAAAGTTGAGCTTGCAGTTTTAGATTGGAAGGGAATAAAAGGCGAACACAAATCAAAACTGAAGGGAATGCTCGAGGAAATAAGCATATCATTCGAGAAGGTGTAGCATTCTAAGCGAAGAAAAAGTTAATGGAAATGTTCAGCTTATCTCGGAGCCAAAAGCTACAGCAACGTTTATATTTTGATTGAAATGTTGAGTGTGCGATGAACCTTGGGCTTAAGGTCATTCATATCTCAAGCTGCAAGAACATTGAAACTTGCAATCAAACCAGGAAAAAGTGAACTCTGGCTATCGATAAAAATATGCTTCTTGGGTATAGGTGCAATTGGGCTAGTTGGATTTGTCATTAAGTTGTTGTCTTCCGTCCTGCAGCCTGGCGGTGCTGGCGGCGGGGGAGCTTAGAAGGAAGAGACTTTATGGTGAAAAGCGAGGAGGAATATCCAACAAAGATTTTCGCTGTGAAAACAACAACCGGACAAGAGAGAAACGTAGCTAGACTTGTTGCCGCAAAGATCGAAATGAATAACATACCCATACAGGCTATTCTTGTGCCTGAAACCCTAAGGGGATATGTTTTCGTAGAAGCCGAAGGACCCCATTTCGTGGAAGACGCCATTACAGGCATAAAACACGTACGATCTAGAGTAGCGGGTATTGTAAGTTTCTCAGAAATCGAAAGATACATTGTACGAAAACCAATAATTGAAGAATTGAATGAAAACGACATAGTAGAAGTGACAGGCGGGCCCTTCAAGGGCATGCGTGCAAAAATAACTCGCATCGATAAGACCAAGGAGGAAGTAACCCTGGAGCTGTTAGAAGCGACCTTCACTCTGCCAATAACCGTCCATTCAGATTACGTAAAGCTAGTGGAAAAAGCAAAAAAAGAAGGTGGCGAAACATAATTGGCTGACAAGAAGACTGTGGAGCTCCTAGTCGGTGGGGGACAAGCAACAGCAGGACCACCATTAGGTCCAGCTCTAGGTCCACTGGGTGTGAATGTTCTAGCTATTGTGAACAAGATAAATGAGCTTACAAAAGATTATTCCGGAATGAAGGTTCCAGTGAAGGTCATAGTTGATCCTGAAACCAAGGCATTTGAAGTCAGCGTTGGAACACCCACAGCATCTGCCTTAATTGTCAGCGAATTAAAGATTGAAAAGGGCTCAGGGACGCCAAAGACGCAAAAAGTTGGAGACCTTACTGTTGAGCAAGTCATACGCATAGCCAAGATTAAGCATCCGGAGCTTCTAGCAAAAACCTTGAAAGCAGCCGCCAAAGAAATTCTGGGAGGCTGCATCAGCATGGGAGTCACTGTTGAAGGCAAAGATCCCCGCGAAGTGCAAAAAGAAATCGATGAAGGCAAGTATGACGAAGCCTTCGGCAAGAGTGAAGGATAAGAATATTTTTATAACCGCGTTTTATTCCCTCATTGGCACGAGGCCTTTGGAATGCCCTTAGACCAAAAGACGATGCTAGCTGCAGTTAAAGAAGCAAAGGAAAGGTCTGAAAAGAGAAACTTCGTTCAATCAGTAGAGCTCGTTCTAAGTCTTCAAGATATTGACATGAAATCTCCTGAGGGCAAGATTCAGGAAACTGTAGAACTGCCTTATTTTCTGGAAAAACCCAACAGGATATGCGTTGTTGCTTCTGGCGAATTAGCCCTAAAGGCAAGAAGAGCAAATGCAGACTTGGTTATCGAAAGGAAAGAACTCGAAGGACTGGCTGGTAAAAAGCAGGAACTGCGGAAAATAGCTAACGGATACGACATTTTCATAGCTGAGGCTCCCTTAATGCCCTTGGTGGGCAAGATTTTAGGTTCTGTTTTAGGTCCAAGGGGAAAAATGCCAACGCCAATCCCGCCGACAGCAGACATAGCGGGTTTGATTGAGAAGCATCGTAAAACAGTCGTTGTAAGAATGCGTAATCAGCCAATTCTGCAGTGCCGTGTGGGAACTGAAAGCATGAAGGAAGAGGAAATTGCTGAGAACATCCAGACAATTCTGAGAACTTTAGAGGGAAAACTCAAAAAAGGAATGAAAAACATCAAGTTTGCCTACATAAAAACATCCATGGGTACGCCTGTTAAGATTAAACCATAAGAGAGATGAAAGCCTATGCCATCTCAACAAGTTTTGCAAGAGAAATTCAGTGAGGTTGAAGAGATAGCACAATTGTTGAAACAGTATAAGTCTGTTGGAATCGCTGGCCTGCAGAAAGTCAGAGCGGCCCAATTGCAAGAGTTCAAGAAAAAATTAGCAGACAAAGCATATATGAGAGTTATAAAAAATACGCTGATGAAATTAGCGATTGAAAACTGCAAAGAAAAACCGGAATTGAAAAAACTTGTAGAGCACCTAAGTGGGTCAAACCTTTATCTGTTTACGAATTTAAGCCCTTTTAAATTGGCTCTGATTCTGGAAAGAGGAAAAGTCAGGACAACAGCCAAGGCTGGCGACGTAGCAGCGTTCGACGTCATAGTTCCCGCAGGAAACACTGGACAGCCACCTGGCCCAATAATAAGCCAGTTGAACGCTGTTGGTCTGCCTACAAGAATCGAGACAGGGAGCGTATGGATAAATAAGGACACATTAGTCACTAGGAAAGGCGAGCTGATCTTTGAAAGGCTTGCAAGCGTATTGTCTAAGCTTGGAATAAAGCCCGTCGAAGCCGGACTTGCAATGAAAGTTGTGTACGATGACGGTTTGCTGATGACCCAAGACCAACTTCGAATAGACATAACCCAAACCAAACAAAGCGTCGAAAAGGCGTATACCAGTGCGATTGCACTATCGCTGAAAATAGCTTATTCAACAGCGGAAAATATAGTAATGCTAGTGCAGATCGCCCACAGAGAAGCCCAAGCACTTTCAATAAATGCAGTTATACCGACCAAGGAAACAATAGCCGATTTGATTAGAAAAGCAAATATTGAAATGTCAAGTTTAAGAAGATTGTTACCTACCCCGTAAACATGATTGTAGCGAATATCTTTTCCTGACGGTTGGGCCTCCACCCCGGAAAACTGCTTCGCCACCCTACTCAGGCTTTCTTCTCGTTAGCGCGCATACAGCTGAATGAAAAGAGCTAACTAGAATCATAAATTCGCGCCTTTGTAAATCCTAGAGATCACAGGTCGTCAAAGTGCAATCGGAGTCCACAACTTGTCAACTAGAAAATCTACTACTGTCATTAGCGTATGTTACTGTGATAGAGTTCAGAGGGCGCAAATTCTCTATAATTGAACATAGTCTTTGAGAAGAAGGTCAGCAAATGGATATTCTTGGTTTGCTTATTTATTCATATCGAGTTAGGTACAATGGTTTACTTGCCTCTCTTTTCCTTTCTTCTCTAGGAACGCTTCTTAGAAAGTCAGTATTTGCAGGTTCTGCAGCTTTTTGGCTCCCAGTTTTCAATCCTTAAACCCCTTTCGATTTAACAGTTCATCAAATATTTGCTTTAAGAAGTTACGATCAGTATTTTGAAATTGGATTTGTGATTAATCAATGTCCCGCTGTAGAACGATGTAGCTTCGCCGTTGTGTCTGTATTTTTTAGTAGAATCCGACCGTCAGGCACAAGTCTGGCTGTCAGATTTTCATGGACAACCTAATAGAACCATGCCGAATAACAGAAAAGGTTTATATTTTGAAGCTTGGTATTTGAACCGAAAGAATTGCCTACTGAAAAGGGTCAAAAGATGTACACTAGTCGGCACGGTAACTTAACTATAAGCTATGTAGAAGTCGCAGATTGCCGACATTAGAGGAAAAGATTGCACATGCTAAAAAGTCTGAAAAAAGTTAAAATAGTTGAATGAAGAGGTGGAAGTGTATGGAATATGTTTACGCTGCAATGTTGCTTCACAAGGCTGGAAAGGAAATAAACGAAGAAAATCTAACGCAGGTTTTGACGGCGGCAGGCATAAACGTTGACGCCGTAAGAGTCAAGGCTTTAGTGGCTTCCTTAGCCGAGGTCAACATTGACGAGGCAATTAAATCCTCTCCAACAATGATGGCTGCACCAGCATCGCCATCGTCACCTGCACCTGCAACAGAGGCTAAACCAAAAGAGGAAGAGAAGAAAAAGAAGGAAGAAGAAGAGAAGGCAAAAGAAGAAGCAGCACTTGAAGGTCTTGGAGCACTGTTCGGTTAACACTTCAGTTTCATTCTCGCTCCTTTATTCGCCTAAATGGCATAATAACGCGATCGTTATTTAGCTATTTGTTAGGCGATTAGCGTTGAAAGCTACGGCTGTTGCACATCCAATACAAGGATTGATAAAGTATCATGGACTGAAAAATCGCAAGCAGAGAATCCCCTATCACGATAGTATATCAGTATGCATTCGAGCCTTAACGACTAGAACAACTGTTGAAACATCAGATGCGCTAAAGAAAAATGAGATCACAATTAATGGAAAAGTACCAGCGGGAAAAGACAAAGAAAGAGTAGAGACAGTTCTTAACAGGCTAAAGAAGTTGGCAAGATTTTCCGGTAGCTTTAATGTAGTCTCTGAAAATAGCCTTAAGCTAGGGAAAGGATTAGGCTTTTCCGCTTCAGGTTTTGCAGCCCTAGGCTTAGCGGCATCTAGTGCCCTCGGCCTTAGTCTCGACATGGTTTCGCTTTCAGAGATAGTGCGGTTGGGAGCAGGCTCTGCAACAAGAAGCCTAGCAGGAGGCTTCGCCATCTGGTATTCCGACAGAGATGGTCGGTCTTATGCTGAGCAGTTGGATGCAGCTGAAAGCATGAATTTTTCGATGGTGATTGTGCCCATCCCCTCTGGTGCAAAAACTGATGAAGCGCACGCTGAAGTGCTTAGCTCACCCCTATTTAGAGCCAGGTTGAGAAATATTGAAAGTTTAATCAAGGATATGAAGGCGGCTATTGCGAAAGGCGACACTGCCACCATAGGACGACTTGCAGAAGAAGACACGTTGAACCTTCATGCAATAACGATGACCGGAAAATCGCATATGGTGCTCTGGGAGCCAGAGACGATTCGCATAATAAAAGAAGTTGTGAAAATGAGGGAAAAGGGAGTTTTGGCATGGTATTCAATCGACACCGGACCATCAGTGTTCATTAATACTGCTATGGAAGATTCCGATAAAATTGCCAAACATCTTCGGAAGGAAGGACATAATAACGCTATCATTAGCGAAGTAGGCGGAAGACCCTTCCTAACGAGCAACCATATTTTTTAGGTATTTAAGAAATAATAATGGCAACCATCCACAGATAATCATCAAAGTACCTGGAAAAGCACTTACCTCATAAGTCAATATGAAGGCTTCGAAAACGAGGAATGAAGCAGACATTGTGAAAATCGCCAGTATTGCAAAATCTCTACCATATTTTTTGAGAGTTTGTACTGCAAGAATTCCTGCAAAGAAAAAATCGCCCAACCCGAGAGACATGTAAATTGTACCCATTTCAGTCACAATTGCTGGAACAGTCGGCAATGAAATAAGCACTGGCAATCGTAAACCTGAAACATGGCTTGCCGCAGACACCATTGAACCAGTAAACAAAACCAATATCATATCCATAACTGTGAGAAGTCCAACAAAAATCAGCGATGTTTTCCACGTGAATAGGCTTCCAAGATAAAGAATAATCAAAACGGCGAAGACTATTCCATACAAATCTAGTAGATACTGAAACCATATTGGGGTTCTGCCAAAAAATAGGTATAGGAATACGAATAGCGCTGGAGGTAATACCGCCAAGTACCATCTTTCTCCGCTCTTTATCCTGTCTTCTTCGTACAGCAATGCTAGGAATGTGAAGCCGAAAAGACAAAGAAAGACTAAAGCCCCATAAGCAATACCTGTATTTGCACCAAAATTGAATAGGCTAATTGTACCTATTAGGAAACTAATTACGAGAAACATTGTAAAGAAGAGTTTAGCCTTGGTCCTTTGAAAACCTGAAAAGAGATATGTAAATATAAAAAGTAGCATGGAATAGGCAAAGAGGTAAACTGTCATAACGGCAATTTGTGGCATAAACACGATGAGAGAAACAGTCACGCTTATTACAGCAACAAGCAAGACAGCATCGCGAACGCGAAACTCCCTCTCCTCAAAAACACCCTTCAGCTTCTTCTCAACTTTTCCATTCAAAAACACAGCTACGGTGGTGACCATGAAAAGTGTCAAAGGCATAGCGATGTCAAAGTACATACACGCCCATAAATAGAAACAAACATTTATTCCTTTATCTTTTAGTAAGCTTTTGCTCCTTCACTTCTTTTGTCTTAGAGAAACAGTATCTCTCTGCTTGAGTTTACCCTTGGTCCCGTCAACTCTCAGGCTGAGACCCCTTGGATGAGAACTTTCATCAAAAGGTTATTCAAACTTTAGACGCAAGCAAGAGATTCAGAATTGATAAAGAAGCAATAAGGCCTTCTTCGGTTCGGACGGTTTCCGTTCCCTGCATCGGAATGGTATTTACAACAAAATCTACAACATCGTCCAAGCTAAGTCCCTCATATCTGATTATTTCGTTAAGTCCCTGCATAGGTGCTCCAAAGGCCAAAAGTATGGTCTGCGCCTTTTCCCATTTTTCGGCTAATTTTTCAACAACATCTCGCAATGGAACACCATACTTAGAAGTAGCGATGATTAAGTCAAAACTTCCATTCTTAGCAAGTTTTCCAAAGGACTGTTTGTCTTTCGTAACGCTGTAGCCCCAATACTCTGATATTTGTTCACGATTTGCCAGTTCAACCCTAACTCGCTCATCAATTTTCATAATTCTCACGGTGACCCTTCTGTTTATGGCTAATTGTATGTTAGGGATTAGTGCTGGTTGCTCAACTCCAATGTCTATGAGTGTGCCTTCGCTTGTCTTGGATGAGGTTACACCTTCACGGTGTTCACCTCTCTCCAGATTTTCCATTTTGCGGTTGAGTGGGTGATGTGGTGTCCTTAATGGTGGAAGTATGCCCGCATATCGCAACTCTGGCCTAAGTCTGAAAAGTCTTTTCCGCAGATACTGCGGCGTCTCCATATAATCGAGCAACGTAGCGATTAAATCCATGTCGGCTGTTTGATCAACCTTTGGATTGTCTGGGTAAATTATGATTTCGTTGACTCTGAAAATTGCTGCGGCTCTGCCAATCATACCTATCCTCGATGTCTTTTCGCGTAGGTGGGGGATGTCGGAAACGACAGAAGCTGGTATCGCTATTGAAAGTTTTTTAGTATGCAAACTTGATCTTTCGCCTCAACTCATCTTGGTTGATTTATATGTTTCTATCTTATTTTCTAGCTAATTCATTTACGTTCCATTCTCCGCAAGTAACCCTCTCATACCATTTTTTGTTTTTAGGCATAGCTAAAACTTCTAAAACCTGCAATCTCTGCTTTTCATTTTCGCCAAATATGCATGTAGAATAGGTGGATCTCACTACTATCGCTGTATCGGCACCCCTATCTGTTCCTGCGATCGAGATAACCGTAGTGAAAGGAGGGATGGCCCCACAATCAGTCGCCATCAACACTATCTCAACCGCTGTTTTGAACCCATACCCGCCAATTGCAAGCAATGTCTCAATAACCGCCCAGCTAGCAGGGATAAACCCATACCTCGCTAATCCATACTCTATCGATTCACTCAGAGACGATGGGACATTATCGACAATTTTGACGCCTAGTTCTTCTAACTGCTTACGTGTTTCTGAATCAATAAAAGGATGCTTCTTCACTTTTGGGTACTGTTCGCCATACGTCTGCCATGAAGGACAACCAGAAACACATATCACAGAGGTTTTAGCATGTTTCAACGTTTGTGCGACGTTTAAAGCAGTCTCGCCTGTAATAGAAGCGACAGCGACATATCCAACATCTCCGTCTTTAACCCGATCTTTGACAGCACGGATCACGGTTGCAGTATTTTGAGGGCCTGGGGCATCGAAATATGTTATCTTATTAATTGAATACCCTGACATATCGCATCGCCTCCTACAACAAATTGGTTCTATAATTATCGAGGCTAGTTAAAAAGTTTCGGACGAAGGTCAATTACCTTTCCTCTCACGACCTTTCGCTTAAAAATAAAGAACGCAATATAAAATTACAATGGAACAAAACGGAGTAAGATGAAATTGTCAAAAACAACAATTCTGGACAACTTAGGTGAAATAAAGAAAATTGACAAGAGTGACATGCTTTCTTTTTGCGTTGACGCGCCCAAGCATTACAGAGAGGCTGCAAAACTAGCCAAAACTCTTTCAATAAGCTATCCGAAACCACAAACAATAATCGTGTCAGGTATGGGTGGCTCCGCTATTGGAGGCGAGCTTTTAAAAGACTATACGAGAGATAAAGCAACTGTCCCAGTCGAAGTATGCAGAGAATATTCGTTGCCTGCGTATGCTGACAAGAATACCTTGGTGTTCGTTGTAAGCTATTCTGGGGAGACTGAAGAATCTCTGAGCGTGTTTCTAAACGCGATTAAGAGGAAATGTATGATTATTTGCATAAGCTCAGGCGGAGTGTTACATGAATTCGCTGCAAAACTAGCCATTCCGCATTTGCGCGTTCCTTCTGGAATGGCTCCACGCGCAACTCTTCCATATCTGTTTATGCCCTTGCCTATACTATTTGAAAAACTCGCCTTAGTTTCAGGTGTTACTTCCGAAATCTCAGAAACAGTCAAAGTCTTAAAGCAAGTTAGTCATGCAAACTTGCCTGAAAAACTGCTTAAGGGCAATTTTTCCAAGAGATTGGCTTCCAACATTTGTGGGACAATTCCTGTCGTTTACGGATTTGGGTACTATCAGGCTGTTGCCCAGCGTCTTAAGACGCAATTTAATGAGAACAGCAAGATTCCAGCGAAATGGGAATCTTTCCCAGAACTTGACCACAATGAGATTGTCGGATGGGAAGCAGTGAAAAAGCTTGCAAAATATTTCTCAGTAATCCTCCTTCGAGACAATGATGAGCTAGGAGAAACGCGGCAGAGAATCGAAGCTACAAAAGAGCTGATATGTAAAGAATCAGTGAACGTTTTTGAGGTTTGGAGCATGGGTAAGACTAGATTAGCCAAAATGTCATCCATCATCTGCATTGGAGATTTCACGAGCGTGTATTTGGCCATGTTGCGAAAAATAGATCCGACGCCCGTGAGAACCATAAGTTTGCTGAAGGAGAAGATTAAGCAAACCCATGTAAAAGATAAGGTGATACATGAACTTCAAGAAATCGCGAAGAACTAACGTTTTTAGACTTAAACTTTATCCATGATAAAATCAAAAAACATTTTTTCTGCTACTTCAAGTGAAAGTAGTTGAGGTGGATGTTTAAACGCATAGGCGCAGATCGGCATCACAGCGCCTTTGAGCTTTCTGTCTAAGGCCATTTTCATTGCTCTTATCACGTCAAGTAGAACGGAGCCAGCATTCGGCGCGTCAACGGTTGAAAGTTTTAAGTCTATCTGCATAGGCACGTTGCAGAAGTATACTCCCCTAATCCAGAAGTAGCTGTCGCGTCTATTCTGCAAGAAGTCGACGTAATCCATTGAGCCAGCTACCACCTCGGCCTTATAGGGTAACGCCGTCTCGACAGACTTCGTTTTAACAATTCGTTTAACATCCCTCGTTCTTTCCAATGTGTCTAGGGATTCCGTTCCTCCGCCGACATCGAGCTGGTATGTTTCGGTTATGCGGACACCATGCATCGAAAGCAGTTTCAACAGAGTTTTATGCAGTGTAGTCGCACCCACTTGATCGATAAGGTCGTCACCTACGAGCGGCAGCTCAGCCTTCTCAAAGTGCTCAGTCCATGTGGCATCGCTGGCGATGAAACTAGGCGTGGCATTTACAAAAGCGCAGCCGGCACTTAACGCTTGTTCAGCATACCAATGGGATGCCTTCATGGCTCCGCTTGGGAGTAAATTAAGCACAATTTCCGCATCGCACTCTTTCAATTTGTATGCAACGTTTACTTCTGGTTGATTGCTTATTTGCACAATGTTTTTTGTGTATTCGCCTACGCCGTCCATGGTGGGCCCTTTGCACACAATGATATCGGACAGCGGAACATCGATTATTTTTGGGGCATTGTTTGGTTGTGCGAAAATGGCTTCGGACAAGTCTTTTCCAACTTTTCGGCCGTCAATGTCGAAGGCCGCAACGATTTGAATGTCTCTCGGATGGAAACCTCCTACAAATAGATGGCGCAGTCCAATGCTTTCTTCTTCTTTTCCACAATTGCTATAGTATTGTAAGCCTTGAATGAAGGCTGAAGCGCAATTTCCAACCCCTACAAGAGCAACTTTTATCTTTGGCAAATTTGGCACCTATTTGGGCTTCTTTTCTACGATTGCCTTATAAAAGGCTATGCTGACTTATGGACTGAATGAGGATGTATAACATGAAAGCTTGGTTTGATGTGGCAGTTATACGTTGTCCTAACTGCAAACGGTATTATACGGATGCATCATGGTATGTGGTTGAGATGGAGTCAGACATCGAATGCGGGAATTGCGGGACAGAATTTAACAGCAAGAAAAATGCCGCAGACCGCGCAATGCTTGAATTCCAAATAGATGAAAACGGAAAAATGCAGCACGTGAAGATTGCCAAAGATCTAAAACTATAATCGCATACTATTTTAGTAAGCCTTAAAGTCTTTAAACATTAATTCTAGAGAGGCTGGACAGAGTTGACAGGCGAAACCAAAACCGTTGACAAATTCACTATAATTGATGAGTTAGCGCGCCGAAGAGGCTTCTTTTGGCAATCCTACGAAATATACGGCGGCGCAAGCGGTTTCGTGACTTACGGGTCTCTAGGAACAAGATTAAAGCAGAACATCGAAAAGAAACTTAGAGACCTCTTCGTCAACAACCTCGGAATTTTAGAAATAGAATCGCCCGTAATCTCCCCTAGCAAGGTTTTTGAAGCCTCAGGCCACATCGATCATTTTAAGGAACCTATGGTCGAGTGCTCAAAATGCAAAAAAAGGTTTCGTGCAGACCACTTACTTCAAGAGTTTGCGAAAATCAGCGAATCAGAAGCTGAAAAACTGAGCCTAAAGGAACTGAAAGCAACAATTGAAAAACATAAGATACGCTGTCCAGAGTGCGGCAGTACTTTCGACGAGCCCAAGCACTTCCTAACCATGTTTAAAACGATCATAGGTCCATACTCAGAAGCAGTTGGTTACGGAAGACCTGAAGCTGCACAAGGAATATTCGTAGAATTTAGGCGCCTGTACGAGATGGCTCGGGAGAAGCTTCCATTCGGCGCTTTGCAAGTAGGCCATGCCCTACGGAATGAAATTTCGCCGAGGCAAGGATTAATAAGATTGAGAGAGTTTACAATAATAGATTTGGAATTTTTCTTCGACCCTGAAGAGCCCAACTGTTTTCTCTTGAAAGAAGTTGAAAATGAGATGTTGAGGCTCGTTGTGGCTGAAAGCAGGCTGAGAGGTTCCGAGGAAATCACAGAAGTTACCGTGAAACAAGCCCTAGGAAAGGGTCACATCAAGGCTGAGTGGCAAGCAGTTTTTATGGCTTTAGCCAAAAAATTATTGATCGAAGTGGGTGTTCCAGCTGAAAGACAGCGCTTCATCGAAAAGCTTCCGTGGGAAAGAGCGCACTACTCTCTTCAAAGCTTTGATCAACAAGTTTTCGTTGAACGCTGGGGCTGGGTCGAGGTGTCTGGACACGCCTATAGAACGGATTACGATTTGAAGAGGCACATGGAGTTCAGTGGCGAGGATATGCGTGTTTTCAAGGAGTATGAAAAGCCCGTTGAAAAGGAAATGGTTGTCATAAATCCGGTATTGTCTAAAATTGGGCCAGCCTTCAAGGGGGAAGCCGACAAGGTTGCTGAGGCGCTTTCAAAAATCAACCCTGAAGAACTTGAAGCATCCATCAAGAAAAGCGGCCACTACACGCTTGGAAAATACAAGATTCTGCCAGAGCATGTAGAGGTTGCTCGTCAAAAAATTATTGAACGCGGAAAACGTTTCATTCCTCATGTTGTTGAACCAAGTTTCGGTTCAGACAGACTTCTTTATGTAGCTCTTGAGTATGCGTACCGTATTAAGGACGACAGGGCAATACTGAGTTTCCCACAAGATATCGCCCCCGTACAAGTTGGCGTCTATCCTCTTGTAAGCAAGGATGGACTGCCTGAAAAAGCAATGGCAGTCCATAAGATGCTCCTTGACGAGGGCTTCGCAGCCGAATATGACGAGGCAGGCTCTATTGGCAGACGATACGCTCGCGCTGACGAAATCGGCATCCCTTTAGGCATAACTATAGATTATGAAACAACAGAAGATAACACAATCACCATTCGCGACCGCGACTCGTGGAAGCAGATCAGGAGCCGAATTGAAGAATTGCCAGAGCTTTTACACAGATATTTTCGCGGGAAGGTGTCTTTTGAGAGTTTGGGCAGGTAGTGAGGGAGCTGACTTTTCGCTAACTTTTTTAATACTTCAGTATATCTAATGTTAGAACGATCAGCCATATTTCGTGGGGCGGACAAGTTTGGTTCTTCCTGCAGAAACTGAACAGCGTGTAAAACGAAGAGCGTTGAGT
>CAZADP010000014.1:0-13393 GCA_964483905.1 uncultured Candidatus Bathyarchaeia archaeon
TTGGTTAAAATGTATACGCTTGGTCACATGTTCATACCTCCACCCATCCATGCCGGCGGATTGCGCTATCATGGAAAGGCTCCAACACTCTGCTTGCTGAGTAGGGAAGGGATTGTAAAGACCAGGGCTTACAATCAAGTTCAAGTCTTTGAAGCAGCAACGTTGTTCGCTAAAACTGAAGGCATATTGCCAGCCCCTGAACCTGCTCACGCTATAAAGGCTGTAGTTGACGAGGCCCTTAAATGCAAGGAAACAGGCGAACGGAAATCCATCTTGTTCTTGCTGTGTGGACACGGCTACTTTGATATGCAAGCCTATGACGACTACAGATGTGGCAAACTGCCTCCATATGAGTATCCAAAGGAAAAAGTAGACGAAGCCATGAAAAAGCTCAAGAAACTCTACCCATGGCTAGATGGCGAGCTCAAAAATTTCGAATGAGTCCGCCGGTGGCTATGGACTGGAAGAAGTAGAATTATCGGAATCGTGGAAGGTGACGGCAATGTTGACATCCACCATTGCAGCTGAAAAGTCAAATTTAAGAATAGTCCTACTGCCAATTGATGAACTGAAACCTCACGAGAAAGGTTCTCCACTTTATTTGGAACTGCTCAAGCAAGAGATTCTCAGAGACGGTATGCTAAAGTATCCTATAATAGTGGATGAAAAGACCCATGTGATCTTGGATGGGATGCACCGTTGGCTTGCGCTAAAAAAACTGGGCTATAAGCTAATCCCGGTCATACTTGTTGATTCCTCACAGAATCCGAGAATACGTGTTGGAAGAAGGAGAATCCACCGATACATAAGTGATTCAGATGAGGAAATGAGTATTGAAAAGGTTATTTCGGCAGGACTCAGTGGTCACCTAATGAAGCCGCGTTCAACCAGGCATTTCTTCTCGTTCTCGAAGTTTCAGCAAATCAATCGTCCTTTATACCTACTGAGAAAGCGTTCTCCACAAGATGTTTCAAGATATCTTGCCAAAATGTCGAGGAAAGAGTGTAACTTAGCCATTAGGGAGTGGCTGGAGGAAATGTCTGAAGAATTAGAATTTTTGACGATGCGGAAGGAAGAAGTGGAAAAGGAAACGAGGGAATTCCTGAACAGAATCAAAGATATGAACAACAACTTTCCGACCTTTTAAAGTTTTAAGGTTTAATCAGCGTTCAAGTAAATTAAACGTAGAAGTTATTAGCAATTGAATAGAATACTAGCTAGAGGCGATAACATGATTCCAATCAACGCCCCGCAAATTGGAGAAGAGGAAGTTGAAGCTGTTGTCAAGGTTTTGAAGAGCGGCATACTAACGCATGGGCTTGGCGCAGGTCCTATGGTTACAAAGTTTGAGAAGGAATTCGCAAATTTTGTAAGGACAAAACATGCAATAGCTGTGAACAGTGGGACAGGCGCTTTACATTCAACCCTTGTGGCCAGTGGGATTGGGCGGGGCGATGAGATAATTTTGCCAAGTTTTACGTTTGTGGCTACGGCTGAAGTTATTGTTTTCATAGGTGCAAAACCAGTATTTGTAGATATAGAGCCAGAAACATACAACATTTCTCCTGCGAAAATTGAAAAAGCCATAACGAGAAAGACCAAAGCAATAATGCCAGTAGATCTCTATGGTTTACCAGCAGATATGCAGCCAATAAGAGATATCGCCGCCAAATATGGATTGTTGGTCATTGAAGATGCAGCTCAAGCCCACGGTGCTGCCTACAAAGGAAAACCTCCAGGAGCCTTTGCAGACGCAGCTTGTTGGAGCTTCTATGCAAGCAAAAACATGACCACTGGCGAAGGCGGCATGATAACAACAAACAATGATGAAATCGCAGAAACGATACGTGTTATCAGAAGCCATGGGGAAAAAGAAAAATACAAGTCCACAATGCTTGGGCACAACTATCATATGCCAGAAATGTCAGCGGCAATAGGTTGCGTACAGCTAGAGAAGTTACCTAGGTTTGTGGCAAAGCGCCGCGAAAATGCGAAAAGGCTAACGGAGAAGCTCAAAAAACCCAAGAAGTTGCAGTTGCCACAAGAACCTAACGGCTGTGAACATAGTTGGTATCTCTACACAGCTAGGCTGAAAAACGCGAAGGGAAAAGAAAGAGAAAAGATTGTTGACGATTTAAAGCGAAATGGTATAGACGCATTTGTATGTTACAGATATCCGATCCATCTCATGCCATATTATAGCGACTTTGGAAAATATGAACTCCCAGAAACGGAGAAAGCAGCGAATGAAGTGTTTTCATTACCAGTACATCCAGGCGTTACAGCTGAGCAAATAGATTTCATTGGTGGAACGGTTTCCCATCTTTTGAAGTAATTTGTCACGTCAAGGTTTATATGGAATGATTTAGGTAGTATTGAATCCGTTTGTAGTGATTTTAGCGGCGGTCTCACCATGGAAAAGATTAAGGTTATTATAATGGGCGCGGCAGGCAGGGACTTCCACAACTTTAACGTCTATTTCAGAAACAACGACGCTTATGAAGTTGTGGCTTTCACTGCGACACAAATTCCCGGAATAGAAGAACGAATCTATCCGCCGGAGCTTGCCGGGCCAAACTATCCGAATGGTGTTCCAATTCGCTCAGAAGAGGAACTACCAATATTGATAAGAGAACATGGTATTGACCAAGTCATTTTCGCCTACAGCGATGTCTCACACGAATACGTTATGCATAAGGCCTCCATAGCACTGGCGAGTGGCGCGGACTTCCGGCTGATGGGACCAAGAACAACAATGTTGAATGCAAAGGTTCCCATTGTTTCTGTGGGTGCTGTGAGAACAGGCTCGGGAAAAAGCCAGACTTCACGGCAAGTTGCAAGGATTTTGAAAAGCAAAGGTCTGAAGGTTGTGGTCATTAGACATCCAATGCCCTACGGAGATTTGAGAAAGCAAATTTGGCAACGCTTTGCATCGTACGAAGATTTGAACAAATATGATTGCACAATTGAAGAAAGAGAGGAATACGAGCCTCACATCGACAACGGAATAATTGTTTACGCTGGAGTGGACTACGAAAAAATTCTAAGAGAGGCGGAAAAAGAGGCAGATGTAATAGTATGGGATGGAGGCAACAATGACTTTCCCTTTTACAAACCCGATTTGCACATTGTTGTGGCGGACCCCCATAGAGCTGGGCACGAGGTAACCTATCACCCAGGTGAGGCCAATTTGCGAATGGCAAACGTTGTAGTAATAAACAAAGTTGATACGGCAGACCCAAAAAATGTGATGCTAGTGAAAGAGAACATAAAGAGGGTTAATCCATCCGCAACAATGTTAGATGCGGCATCGCCCATAGCGGCTGATAGGCCAGAGTTCATCAAAGGAAAACGGGTATTAGTGATCGAGGACGGGCCGACGCTAACGCATGGCAACATGCTCTATGGAGCTGCGACAATAATCGCGAAGAAACTTGGGGCAAGTGAAATTGTTGACCCGAAGCCGTATGCTGTTGGGTCAATAAGGGAAGCTTATAAGAAATACACGCACTTGGGGGCAATCCTTCCAGCCTTGGGTTATGGTGAAAAGCAGATAGCCGAACTCAAAGAAACGATTGACCGTACGCCTTGCGATGCTGTCGTTATTGGTACGCCAATTGACTTAAGAAGGGTAATGACTATCAGCAAACCTACAGTTAGGGTTAAATACGAACTGCAGGTGTTAGGTCCAGTTTCGCTTGAACAGGTATTGGAAGAGTTTCTTGAAAGAGGCAAGAAATGATGAGCGGCGAAGAAACCGAAATCTCGCGGATAAAGGTGAGATTCGTAATTGAAGGATTAGGTGAAGCTGAAGGAGAGTTCGTACGTTTTTTGGCTCCAAGGACAATAGACATGATAGTCAGAAAGCTACCAATAGAGGGCAGAGCAGCCTTATGGAAGGAAGAGGTTTATTTTGAAACACCGATTAAGATGGGTGAAGAAAAGGCAAAAGGTAATGTTGAAAAGGGAACTATCGCCTTTTGGCCCATGGGAAGCGCCATATGCATATTCTATGGGGAATCGCAACCTTACAGTCCAGTAAATGTTTTGGGCAAAATAACTAAGAATCTGGAGTTGTTCCAACAATTAAAGAGTGGAACGAAAATCAGGGTTGAGCTCCTAGTAAACTAGCGAACTCTCGCTCCAGAATGTTAGAAGTCTTTCGCATTCCTGTCTCACTTCTTTCTCCTTGCTTTTCCTCTTTAATACTTCGAGGAACTCTATGCGTTTTTCGACTGAGCGTTTTTCAGCTGTACCGCCGTAGTAAAGTTTGCCTTCAAGGTATTCTCGCATTTGATTCGCTTTTTGTATGAAAAGACTGGCGGCATCAACTGGGTTTTCAACAGCATAATTGTTTGCCCAAATTGTCGCCTCTGATTCGCGGAGTTGAGTTAAGCCATCAATTTCTAGTACGCCACGGATATATGTTCTCAAAAAATCGTAGCAGCCAGCAATCTTAACGAGCCTGAGGGCTTGCTCCGCTTTCTGCTTGAAGTTTGGATCTCCCTTGACTCGTAGGCGATGTTTGTAGCCCTTTTTGATGAGTTCTTTGGCTGTTTTGACTTCCTCATCAGTGTAGATTCTTTTGGGAAATCCCAATTATATTCTGAACTCCTTTTGATTGATAAAAAGTCTAACTTCGGTACGAGAGAGTCAATATGATCTAATCAGCCTTGTATATTTTGATGTCGTGACTTCCAGAAACCAGATGGATTGTACCGTTTTCCTCCAACTGTTCTAAGAAGTCCTTTGCTGCACTTATTCTTATGTTAAACCGCGAAGCCACAGCATATGGCGTTAGAACATGCATTTTCTTCAATTCACCAATTATTCTTTCGTTTCTTGGGTCTGGAGGAATTATGCTTAACGGCTTTTTTTCTTTCGATGGCCCCGATTTTTCCTTCTTCTTTTTCTCTTCCTCGTCTTTTTTCTCTTGCATCCGTTCCATTTGTTTTAGGCTGAGTTTCTTTTTCCCACCCATTCTTTTCAGCTTCCACTAATTGAAGGTTGTTTCGCTGTTCTTTAGGTTTTCTACGTCTAAGCGTATTGCGCTATTTCAACTTTATGTCTGCTCTGCCACTCCTTGATTGACATTCCAAGTTTTCTCTCGATTTCTGGACGGTGGATGGAGTTCATTGTGCAGAATGGAATTATGCGTCCGTCTGGCACAGCGTAGTGGATCACACAACGTTGGACTCTCTCCAAATCGAAGTTGTAGGGATCCATGAAATGCATTGCAGAAAGTAGTATCGACTTCCTTTGTAGGTCGCCGAGCGCTTCGTAGCTTCCTTCTCTTAGGACACGCCAAACATGCTTTCTCAAGAAACTGAATTTTATGTGCCTCAAGGCTCCTACTAAGCGTAGCTTGGCCTTGTTTTTGCTTCCCTTTGAAGCATCCCCATAGACCTGTTTCATGGTTGCGACGAATTTGTCTACGTTTCCATAACGAGTGATTGGGATGATTTCGCCGTTTTCGACAAAGAAGTATGTTGCCATCCCACAATGCGGGTGCGTCGTAAATTCCACGTATCGCTTATCTTTTAATGCCCCAACGGCCTTCGATATAGGCACGACTGTCGGCGCAGGATAGAAGTCTGAAACCTTTATTTTGCCGTTTGTCTGGGTTTCCACAAGCTGCATAAAGTCGGGAATTGTGATGCGCATTCTATCTCGTTCTTCCTGTGGGAGTCTTCCGCAGAGGGAGACTGGTTGAACGTTTATACATCTTATCACGTCGAAGTTTTTAACTGCGAAGTCTATGATGTCGCCGAGCTGAGAGTCGTTAACACCCTTAATCAGAGTGACGACTAAAACTATGCTTTCTATTCCTGCTTTGCGGCAGTTTTCGATTGCTCTCATCTTGGTGTCCAGGAGGTCAATTCCGCGGATGAATTTGTAAACGTCTGATGTTAAGCCGTCAAATTGTAGGTAGATGGTGCTCGTTCCAGCTTCTTTGAGTCCCTTGCAGTAGTCGACGCTTTGTGCAAGTCGAACACCGTTCGTATTAACTTCAATGTGGCGGAAGCCAAGCTCGTGTGCCGCTCGAATGGATTCGAAAAGGTCATTACGAATTGTGGGTTCGCCTCCAGAGAATTGGAGGGCTGTTGCTGGTACGGGGTCGTTTTTGCGGAGGTTTTCTAACATGTTCTTAATTTCTTCTTTGGTTGGTTCATACACGTATCCGGCTGCGGCGGCGTTTGCAAAACAGACTGGGCATTTAAGGTTGCATCGGTTTGTGACATCAATTATTGCTAGGGCTGTGTGAGATTTGTGTTGTGGGCATATACCGCAATCGTATGGACAACCGTTAACCGTCTTGGTTCGTGGATTGTTCAGGCCTTCTCCGTCGTATGTAAACTTTTCAGCCCGCAAATATTGTTCATAATCGGACCAGTAAACATCTTGGATAAAGCCGTGCTTTCGACACTCCTTCTTGATGTAGACCTTGCCACCCTCTTCGAAAATCGTGGCATCTATTGCCTTTAGACATTCTGGGCATATACTCTTGGTTTCTTTGATAACTTGCAATGTTCTCACTACATTTTAGGCGGTTACGTTTTGAAGGTCTAAGGGATATAATATAATAAGGTTTCCAAACTTTTCATACGGTGTTTGAGGGGACTAAGTTGTCGATAGGCAGAGAAGCCAGACAAGTTTTGCGTGAAATTGGTTTAGGCGCTTACGAAATCGATGCTTATGTGACTTTGCTGGAAGGTGGGCAAATGACAGCGATAGAGGTAAGTGAAAGGGCAAATGTGCCATATTCAAAAATCTACGATATTTTGAACTCGCTTAGAAATAAGGGATGGGTTAAAGATGTTGAAAGCCGCCCGACCAAATACTATCCAACGCCACCGCTTGAAGCCTTAGCGTCCGAAAAACTTGGACTTGAAGACAAATACAAGAGGTGGGAGCGCACAATTGCTAGTGAATTGCAGCCTATGTATGAGAAACGAGAGCTTGTAGAGCATCCCGACATAGTGATACTGCACGGTCAGCAAGGAATTGTTGCTAAGCTAGAGGAAACACTTGGAAAGGCCAAAAAAGAGATAATGATTGCAGTACCAGAATTCGCAAAAGCGGTGATACTCTCAGCAACTGATTTTTTGGGCGCCCTACAGAAAACTCGCGTAAATGTGAAGCTCATGGCGAATGGAAAAGCCGAGGATTTGGCGGGTCTTGAGGGATTAGTGGATATCGGTGAATTGCGGGTTAGGGATCAAATGTTTGGAGGAGGCATTATCGTAGATGGAAAGGAGGCTATGCTGTTTTTGGGTGAGGAAAAACCTAGCTTGGTGATTTGGAGTAATCATGCTGGCTTGGTGCGGTTTGCTAGAGAATACTTCCAGTTTCTATGGGATTCTTCGGCGAAGATTTAGCTGGGGAAGTAAGCCACTATTCTTGGCTTTATGATAAAAAGAAAGGGAAAACGTGGAAAAAGAAGGCTATTTGCCCATGACTTTTTTGGCGGCGATTTCAATATCTTCCGCTTTTATAGTTTTTCTCCCAGCGTGCATTGCAAAATCTAGAGCTTCTCTGGCAATCTTAACGCCTATTTCTTCTAGCGCTTTAGCCAATTCTTTAGCGGCTGCTTCGCTCACCCTGTCGGCTCCAGCCTTTTTGCATAATCTATGCATGGGAGCTACGGCCAATTCTAAATCAACCATAAAGAGTCCTCTGTAGCCTCTTTTCTTCTTTAAAGCAATATTTAACGTTTGTTGTTGAAATTCTGGCGAATATGAACGTTAGCTTATTCGTCTATTCCCATGCTGATTGAGTCTAAGTAGTGCAAAACTAGTTTTCTAACATTTTCAGCATCTGAACGCTATTATCGGCGATTAAAAGGGGAAGATATAAAACGAAATAGAACGCAGTTGTATTCTCAAAAGTGATGCTTAGATGAAGTTTGTTGATGCGCATGTGCATCTTTCAGACGAGGAATACTCAGATAGCATTGGCGAACTCATGGATGAAACCAAAAGTTCTAATGTCGTTTCAGTGGTTTCAAACTCTATGGATTTGAAAACAAGCCTGGGGAGCATAAAACTGGCCAAAGAATATTCGGGAACGGTCTATGCTGCTTTGGGAATTCATCCGTGGACTGTGAATGATTTAAGAGAGGATGGGCTTCAGCAGATGTTGGGTTTGATTTCAGAGCAGAGGCAAAATAGAGCTGTTGTGGCTGTTGGAGAGATAGGATTAGATCATAAATATGCAAAGATATGGGATAAGCAGTTGATGGTGTTTAATAAAATGTTGCATGTGACTGAGAAGCTTGATTTGCCGGTTATAATTCATTCAAGAGGCACGGCGGAAGAAATTGTTGAAATGCTACCTTCGTTTAATATCAAAAAGGTCTTGTTGCACTGGTTCAGCAATCCAGTAAGCGTCTTATCAAAAATTGTGGAAAAGGGATATTATGTCTCCGAGGGACCGTCGACAGCCTATTCCAACGGCATACGCGAAGTCGTTAGACGAATGCCGTTGAATAATTTGTTGACCGAAACAGATGGGCCTGTGTGCTACAGGAAAAAACCGTTCAACGGCAAAAAGACTACGTCAGCCTTCATTCCAATAGTGGTTAGGGCCATAGCAGAAATCAAAAAAATGAGTGAGATTGATGTTTCAGAGCAAATAATAAAAAATTTCGAAGAATTCTTCCGAGTAAAATTGAATTAATTCAAAGTCAAGCTAGTTAACCTTGTATGTCGGTCACTACTCGACCGGTTTGAGGCCTCTTACCTTAACATTGCTCTTTCCCACTAAATCTTATAACGAACATATTTTTGCGAAACCTAATGAGCAAAGGTCTTAGTCAATTGACTAATCTCTTATGGAATTAATTCTATAGAACGCGTTTTATCCGAAACTTTATCTATACAAAAGACAAAATATTGAAATGCCAAAATGCTAGCACGTAGAACCGCTTCTTTGTTCCGTACTGACCATGTGGAAATAGAGTCGAAAACGCATTTTTGTGAGATCAAGTGGTGGAAAAGGCGGTTGGTGTTGGATCTGAGCGGGAAGGAGGTGGTGATCAAAATATGAGTATAAGACTCATAATCTGTTTTATCTTAGGAACGCTGCTTCTCATCTTTTCAATGTTCTTTACTTTCGGCGGCGTTATAGCAGTTGCTGGTTTAGTATTTTATGTCATGGGAGTGTTTGAATTGGTCTTATGGTGGAGTGAGAAGGCTTGAAGGAAAAGCAAAAAGAACTCGCTGAGCGAAGCGCTTTCCTCTCTGATTTGGTTTAACCTCTATTTATCATGAAGGCTTGGTTGAAGGATCAATGTAAGTCTTAGGAAAGAAAAGCTGTTTCCATTAAAGCGCGCTTAAGTCTAGGCTACGCATAAATGGCTTATTGCTTTTTCAACGATCACTGGCGACCCGTCGAACTTGACTGGGCGGCAAGATTAAGAACTACAAACCCATCCCTAGTTTACTCATTGCCAAAATCTTAAGGAGTTAAGTGCCCTGGGAAAGGTCAATGATTCTAACATGCGCGAGAAGGAGAGATCTCACGTGAGAATCTATAGTTTTCTCGACCGAGCTTCCTCCAGACTTGACCTCAGAGGCTTGCCTTCTCAAGTGTATATCATGCTCACCGTTGGTCTGACCTTCTCGTTTTCAAGAAACATGGCACGCGCTACGACATCCTTTCAGGTAAGGCAGCAGTATGGGGCCTACTGGGCATCATTGGATTCGCAACTTTGCCAGGCTACATCTACCTGATGAAGGCCAGCAGAAGAGAAGAAAGCCCTCCATGACTGAGTTTGTAACACCTCGCTTTCAGTATCTTATGGAAACGCAGAGAGTTTTGCTCGCATAAGTTTTGGTGGCATAAGGAGCGTTTGTTAGAAGAGGATATCCTTGCTGATTTTGATTCGACCGTTCTCGATAGGTACTCCCTCATTCTCAACGAGTTCTATCCTAGCTTGAGCCCTTTTCTGGTCTCCTCCAAATCTGCCGTCAGACCTGACGACTCGATGACAAGGCACAACGGGGTGAAGTGGGTTCTTCTTCAAGGCATTTGCAACTGCCCGATAGGCATGCGGTTTGCCGACTTTTTCCGCTATCCTCTTGTACGTACTGACTTTACCACTTGGAATCTTGAAGGTGGCAACTAGTACTTTTCTTTGGAATTCTGTCTTGTCAGACAAGAAACGTATAACATCTTCCTCTGTTTTAATCGAGCTCTTATCCATTAGTGCCACTCCTTAAGAGATGGGCATTTCAAGACTGCATGAAGGCATACTCGATTATTTGATCTTTTTGCTAGAGAGGGCTTGCACACTCCTTCTTGTAACGTCTATCAAATCTAGCGAGTGCTAGCCTATGAGGAGGGAATATGATAAGTGTTATTTGCTTGTGGCAATTGAATATGGAGACAAATTGTGCTTCAAGCGGACCAGGAGTTCTTTTCTCTTCAAGATTGGTTCTGTCGGCTTTGTAGCTGGGTTTCTTGCTTGGTTTATCTGGCTATTTCTTGTTATTTTGAATTTGGTTGCTTATCGTCTGGGCTATCTGCACCTGAATATCATGAGTGGTATATTCTTTCAATCCGGCCCATATCGTCTGATTGTTCAGGCTCTTCTAACCGTTTCATTCGCACTTGGCAGTTTCAGCTGTTTTGGCTTAAAATATAAGCATCGTTCAAATCTAGCAATGATATGCGGCATCGTCTACCTTGCGATCTTTACAATTCTCTGTTACTCATTACTTGAATCTTACTTATTCCAAAATTATGTTGGGATGCGGCTTTTTCCCCTTTTTCTGAATCTTGGGTTGCTGTTTTGGGGATTAGCGCTCTTGGAGGTTCGAAAATATCTTCCGCATCAAAGACTTGGGTTGTTGGTAGCCATCATCTTCATTCCTATAGCATTCCTTTTTATTTGGCTATGGCAAGCAATTGCCTATTGGGGTTTTGAATTTTGGTTTGTGCTTCTAGGATGGTTATATGCTATTGGTGCGTTGGTAACGGCAATTCTTTTCTTTCAGGTCTCTCGACCGAAGAACTAGAGGATGATTTTTTCAATGTCTTGGTTGACTTTTGTTCAAGTGTTCCTACGTAGGCGTAGATTTTACGGACGTTCAGGGCTCTTAGCGCAGTGTAACGACAGTAACCGTCGGCGAGAACCCATTTTTCCTTTCTGACTATGACAGGCCAAATAACCAAGCTATACGTTTCAATTTCGTCTTGAAGCTCTTTGCTTCGTTTCGCAAGTCTCTCTGCAAAATTGTACCCTGTCTCAGTATTGACATAGTTCATAATGTTAGGATTTAGTTTGATTCGCTCCGTTTCTAGTATTTCAAGACTCCACTTACTCTGCGACAAAGTCCTTAGCCATTTGTCCTTACGAGGGTCTCGACCTTCGCTTCTAGCGTCCGCCTCCCATTCCTTCCGAATTTCCGTATTGATGAAATCGTAAATTCCATCTGGGTCTTCAATCACCCAATAGGTTATGCCGTCCAGTCTGCGGATTGGTGTCGTCAGGAACTGTTTTTTCATGATAAGCTCTACCCCTCGCGCAGGAATGTTGTCTAAACACATATAAATTTGGCGTGTGATTCTCGTGCTCGCGCGCTAAGTGCAGTCAGGCTGGGAAAGGTTAAATTAGGCTTATTGTTTTATGAAGGTTACTTTAGCGTGGCCTTAACTGCTGGAGGATGAACAACTAGTGCATGCTTGGAGGAACTTCGCGTTTGGGAAATGTACGAACAGAACAGATTAAGCGAATTGCTAAGGAACTTATTAGACGTTTTCCCGACAGATTCTCGAATAATTTTGAAGATAACAAACGCGTGGTTGAAACGCTTACACAAGGAGCAACGAGAAGAATAAGAAATCAAATTGCTGGATACATAACACATGCTTTTGCTGGAACACAAGCTACGTCCTCAAGCGAAAAAACAGAAGAAGGCGAGTAACCTTATTAAAGCACATTTAATTTCCTAGAGGCATTAGAGAGGCTAGGGCAAATGATGGATGAATACAGAAGGGGTTGGGCGCTTCGATACCTACGCGAAGCAAAAGCGGAGCTTGAAGCAGCAAGAGAAATGCCCTATATGGCTCTAAGCCTAGTTTTGGAAGCCATCAGAAAAGCTCGGAACGCAATCTACTACAGCCTAGGAGAGCCGGCATTCATAGAAATCGTCATAAGGGAAGCGGCAGAGAAAACACAAGCAATAAGCGATCCAGTTCTAAAATTCCTAGTAGAAATTGAAGAAACAGTGCAGCAACTAGCGCAACTTGAGGAAGTGGATGGAGAAAAAGCTATGAAACAAGCAGACGACATAGTGCATCTGGCATCAGATATAGTTGAAATTTTGACTGGAGAAAAAATGGTAGATTAGTAGTCTTTATCGTTTCTTGAGAGCCTTAGATATGCGTTCCAAAGCCTTCTTGATATTTTCAATTGAATTGGCGAAGGATATACGCAGATGGCCCTCACCATATTTTCCGAACGATGTTCCTGACAAGACAGCAACGCCAGCCTCGTTAAGCAAGTAGTCTCCAAGTTTACGGCAGTCCATTCCTGTTCCAGATATATTTGGAAATACGTAAAAGGCTCCTCGCGGTTTCTTGCAAGTTATGCCCTCAATCTTGTTTAAGCCTGAAACTATGACTTCCCTTCTCTTTTTGAATTCTGCAACCATCTTCTCAACTTCGTTTTGAGGGCCTTTTAGGGCTTCAATACCAGCCATCTGTGTGAAAGTACATGTGCAAGAGTTGGAGTTAGTCATGAGTTGGGCAACTTTCTGGGCTAAGTCTTTTCGCATTACGCCGTAGCCAAGTCTCCAACCAGTCATGGCATAAGTTTTGGAAAAACCATCCAAAATGATAGTTTTTTCCTTCATTCCAGGAAGCGACCCGATGCTTTCATGCTCTCCTTCGTAGATAATTCTGCTGTAGACCTCATCGGAAAGCACTATTACATCATCTCTCTTAGTAATGCAGTCCGCGATGACTTTCAAGTCTTCTTTAGTTAAAACACCACCAGTCGGGTTTTCTGGTGAATTCAGAATAATCATCTTAGTCTTCTTCGTTATCTTTTCTTTGACATATTCTGGGTCAAGCCTGAAATCGTTCTCCTCTTTGAGCGGGATGGGCACAGGCTTGGCTCCAACAAAATTTACTACGGATTCGTAGATTGGGAAGCCTGGGTTTGGATAAAGAACTTCTTCGCCTGGGTTCACCCATGCAAGAATGGCGAAAAACATTATTGGTTTGGCACCGGGTGTTACAACAACTTCATCCGAGTCTGCTTTTATTTTTCTGGTTTTTGAGATATACTGCGCAATGGCTTTTCTTAATTCGGGGATTCCAGCGGATGGACCATAATGAGTGTAACCTGCATTGAGGGCTTTTACTGCGGCTTCCTTAATGTTCT
>CAZADP010000015.1:0-5429 GCA_964483905.1 uncultured Candidatus Bathyarchaeia archaeon
TACCCACATGAATACTGACATTATCGCGAACAAGGAAAACGCAAAAATCTCGCTTGCCAAGGTTGGTGTAAAAATCAGTTTGACACTAGCTATGACACTGTTGACAAGTCCGCTCACCAACCCGACGAGCAAGGCGTCTCTCACTCCTGTTGCGGGATTCAACACTCCAACCAAGAACCCAGCCAGCAATGGGATGGCTGCGAAAACAACCAGACTAGCGACATTCATTTCAAAGAACAAGGTGGGTAAATTCATTTGATAGGCAAATGCTTGAATAGACCCAATAATTACTCCTAATAGGATTGAGACAACTCGAACAGAAGCTATTGGTCTAGCCAATTCTCTTTATTCTCCATGAGCAATTGACATATACGTACTTTGAAAAGGTAATAAGTATGTATGGAAAGTATCTCTAGAATTATCATCTAACTCTCTGGGAATAACCGCAATTTCAAGGCCACTTGGTGACGGCAGTCATTTACTAAACTTGTCCAGTCATCATATTCACTATTGCTGTCCACAGTGGCATGTAAGCGGTCACATCGACGTTAGCGATAAGCTCCTGATATCTTATTTGTACAGTCATTATCAAGCTGGCGCACTCTATGTTGATGGTTTTGTGCGAGTCTTGATAGTTTGCTAGGACGTTGCCTAGGACGATTGCACATGTTGTTATGTTTGTGGCTGTCTCTGTTGATGTCGCACTTGCATAGTCGGCCCAAATGCGTAATGTTGTTTGTCCTTCTGTGTAGTTTAGGCTGTACTTTGATGTTGTGAAGTTCGCCAAACTAATGTAGGGAAGTATGTCCTCAGCTAGATCTATTGAGCTTTCTGTGGCGAAGACTCTTACAGGAATGGGTATCTGCATTATTGTTATCAGTATGAGTGATACTAGGATGGTTGCAGATGCCGCTTTCCATTGCCAGTTGCTAATTCTCTGCTTTGACATACCTTGCGCTTGTTTTTGAGGATTTTGTTCATCATCCGCTTTGGTTTTTTCTTCGGAAACTGAGTCGCAGAAAAGGCACTTGTAGTAAATATCGTTCAAGAAACCTGCAGAATCCCTTCTACAAAATGCCATCATCTCTTCATTGCATTTTGGGCACTTCAAGAGCCTTCCCTTCTTTTCACTGAATAAAAATGGTATATTCTTCTATGTAAGTGGCTATGCAAAATAATTGCATATTTCCAGAAGGGATATATTATTGCGTCTAGCCGCAATAGCTCTGTGTCAAGATCCTCTGGCCTTCATTTTGAGATAGCTATAGTAGATCTCGGTTGCAACAGCGCATGTTGCAGCAGCTATCACGAGCATCGATATTTCAAGTGTCGCGATGAGTGGGTTATGTTCGAAGGTAAGTATTTCGACTCCGTTGAGGTTCAGGGATAGAATCAAGAGAAAGATCAGTGAAGAAGCCATTGCAACTGAAATCCCGATGCAGAAAAAGACAAATTTGAGCGTGTCTGCTTTCATCACTCGCGACCCTTTTAGCGTTTGTTCAGTTGAAATATAAGTTTTGTGGGATTATCAGTATTTGCCGCTTATGTACATACAACTTTTTGAAAAGAATGAAAAAAGGGGGGCGTGCTGCTATAAGTAGAGTTTTCTCAGTATTAGTATTGCAGCAAATATTGCAGATAGCGCTGCTATTAACGATAGGGCAAGGTTTGTTGGTTGAAGTCCGGCTTGGCTCTTGATTGAGTCTGTTGCGACTGATATTTCCCCAATGCTTGTCTGAATCTCAACTGTTTTTCCTTGTATGGATGTGACTTTTCCTTGTATGTCGCCGACCGCCGTTTTGATCTCTACAGTGTTTGCTCCAATAGATACTATTTGCGCATTGATGCTGTCAAACGTTGTCTTTATTGTTCCGATGTCTGTTTGTATTGTTGCAACATTCGTGCCCATGGAATTTAGAGTTGTTTCTATTGTTTCTATTTTAACTACCTTACTGTTGATCGTTGATACGTCCGTCTTGATCTTGCCGATGTCTGTGCTTATGGTTGCGACGTTTCCTTCTATGTTTGTTATTTTGCCGTTGATTTGCGAGATGTCAGTGGTGATTTGTCTGACGCTGGTTTGGATTGTTGCTACGTCTCCGCTTAACGCCGTGAGGGTAGCGTTGAAGCCGTCCAGTGTTGGGCTTACTGCGAAGCCTGAAACTCCGAACCCGCTCAGTGTGAAGTAACTAAAAGTCTTTGTAGCGTTCACTTTGATGAAGTAGTTCCCTTCCTCCTGCGGAGTGAAAGAGGCTGTGTAAAGGCCCGTGTCTACGCGGTTAGCTGTTAAGCTCTGGACGAATGCTTCTTCGCGATAAAGTTGGAAGGAAATTGCTGTCGGATCTGTTGCTGTTCCATCTAAGTCTATTTCAGCGTATATTTTCACGTTTTCGCCCTTGAAGTACAATGTGCCTGTGTTAACTCTCACATATAATGGGTCTTTCAAAACCTGGAATGGCGTTTTACTCACGTATTGCTTATCGTCCTGTTCCGTTCTTATGTTGAATTGATAGACAGATATGTCGTAAGTGCCTGGCGCCAAAGCTGGAACTTTTAGGAACTGTGACCCCTTGTGGTATTCTCCTTGAGCATCTCTCCAAGACAGTGTTCCGTTCCACACAGGACTCGCCTGGTCTGAGACGCTGAAATAGTACGCGAATGGCAAGTATAGTTTCGATGCCCATGCATAATCAAACTCGTTGTTCAATATGAATCCTTTCTCAAAAACCCAGTACTTGTTGGGTACAAAGTCTATAGCAAGCGTCCAATTGTGGTCATCCACTGTGGTTTTTTTTGTTCTGCAGTCGTAAGTTTTGTTGCTGTATACAGGTAAGGGCAGTCCAGAAGCATATAGCTTTACGAATTGACCGCTCAGTCCAACATCTGGTTCAGTAGACACCTTTGTCCTGACAATGAAAAATGCGCTCTCAGGATAAGATGGCTCAGGCGCTGGTGGGGGATTGGTGCCTGGCATCCATCCGCTTCTAACTTTGCTTTGAACTTCTTGACCAAATATTGGATGGAAACCTCCATAGCTTTCCGGTATGTTAAACTGTAACGTGAACGTCCCATTAATGTTTGTTCTCGCTTTTCCTACCGTCAAGTTTCCTAAGTAAGGTTTCCACTCGAATTTGGTAGCATTACCGCACCATTCTAATGCCCAATCCCAATACACCATGTCGAAACTCACATCGCGGTAAATCACGTTAACATCTACTGATGCTGCGAAACCCTTGCCAGTCACTGAGACCTGGTCGCCGACAAAACCTTCTTTTATGAATTCATTGTCAATCCACATCCAAGGAATAATCGTGAAATCCGTGGAATTAGTCTTTTTTCCATCAGTCACGGAAACATTGTAGATGCCTCGAGGCTTCTCTGGCACGTGAAAAACAAGCTCAAACTGTCCCCAGGCATCCGTTATGTTTTTTCCGATATCTGTTGTATCAAATTTCGCTGTTACTTGTGTGTATGGTCGAAATCCTGTGTGAACGATCAACTTGGCAGTCGAGGTGACGTGACCTACATGTTCTCCTTCTAAAAAGCATTTGTCGATGTTATAGATTTCAACTGGAGGTGTTGGCTTGTACCAGAAGAGCATTGTTGAATCAGATTCTACAGGCCCATTACATGAATAGTCGTACACAATTACTGTGATGTTGTGCCAATGTTCGTTCTTTAGTGGTGGCGAGTCTTTTGTTGCCCACCAGTACAATTTCCTCACTAGGTCATACTTCATCAATGCATAGAAGTCCGGCTGCTTCGGCTTCGACGGCTTCGGAATGTATTGAATTCGTACGGTCGCGTTTTTTATCTCGGATGGGTGTGGACCTTCTTTATCAGTTGTGATGGCATCTATCTCCACGGTTTCTCCATCTTGGATGTCTGTTCCGTTTTGTGGCGTTTTTCCTGCTGGGGGGAACACTAGTTCAACTTTGGGTGGATGCTTGTCTATCAATATGAAGAGTTCGTAGTATCTTGTTGCTGCTGGCTGACCTGCGTCCACCGTCCACACGTCAATGTTGTGTTTGCATTCATCTGGACCTTGTGTCATGAATAGGCCGAAGCGTGCTGTTTCACCTGTCTGTATATACTGCGTTGAGCTATCTGTTCGGAAGTATAGCACTGTTGGGTGTTTGTTGGGCCCAAACTCGTCTGGAGTTGCATACCAGCCTGTTTTGCTCTGGCTTGTTTGGCTAAAGTTGAACTGTGAATTTCCGTCTGCGTCTTTCTGGAATACTATTTTTATTTCTTTTATTGGATCCGGACCGTTGTCTGTCACTGCGAAGTTTATCCATTTTGGTGTGTGGCCGTTCCAGTAGTATTCGTTCGGTTGCCCGGGGTGGGGCGCATATGTTGGGTCTATTGGCGGTTCTTTTACCCATGCTACTGTGGCAGAGTGTGTCGCTAATGTGTTGTTTATTAATGATAAGTCTACAGCTATCAACAGGATTATGGTGATCGATAAGAATTTCTTCATGTTTCCCTTCTCCCTTCGAAAATATGGTGCGTTACCCGCAAAGTTATAGTTTTTGGATTTATTTTATAGAAGAATCTTCTTCAGAATTAGCTCGTCAACCGCATACAGGTTCGAAAAAATCCACATTAATGAGGAATAAGCCTAGTTTGAGGCTATTTCGACAAAATAAGTCAGAAATGAAAATAGTGCAATACCTCGACGAAACAAGTCAAAAAACAAGTAGCTCGCTCAAGTTTTTGAAGCTGCTGGTTCTGGCTAGTATGAGAACCACTTCGCAAGCGCGCGCTGCTTTGGCTAACCGTGCGCCATTAACAGTTGAAAAAAACTGAACATTCTTATGAAGCATGAATCACTTCTCCAAGCAAAAATCGGCGCTCTAGATATTTGAACGTGGACATCATTTTGCTTTTGCTAAATATTTGAAATGGAATGGTTTTATGATGATCCCTGGGTTTATATCTACAATGAAGCTTTGACTCTCAGCTATGATCTCTGAATACTCCGCAAAATTCTTTCTTTTGAACTCCACAAACTCTGAGTAACTGTTGTGAAGTGAAATGGCTATGCCGTCCCATCCCATTCCTTCTCCAGCTGAAGCAAAGATAACGTTTGGTTGTTTCATGAACCATTCTCTCGTTTTGTTCACCTTTGCATTCCATTCTTCAGCTTTTGCAAATCTCTTTTTGAGCTTTATGAAATTGAAGGCTAAAAGTTCAAAGCCGACCTTTGCGAAGTCTGGTATTGCTGTATATCCTTTAATAATGTTCTTCTCTAATGCTGATCTCTTTCTTGTGATCGTGGGTTGGGAAGATCCCACAGCTTTGGCTAGTTCTCTGTCGCTTCTGCGGCTGTTCTTCAGCAACTCAAAAAGAATTTCATAATCTATGGATTTCAATTTCTCCATTTTGTATCATATCTGTATCTCGTAATGCGGTTCTTATGATTTATG
>CAZADP010000015.1:5529-13300 GCA_964483905.1 uncultured Candidatus Bathyarchaeia archaeon
TTATGTTGTGTACTCAGGTTTTTTATGAATTAGTTCTTTTTGCTTTTTGACTTGTTCCCTGGAAGCTTTGATAGCTTCATCAAATATTCTGTTGAGTGTTTTGTCAAGTTCGGAAGCGTAGCTTTCAAGCACCTCCGTGTATATTTTCCAGTTATCAACGACGTCAATTGATTGTCTGAATAGCCTTGTCAACTCTGAGCTGATGCCGGTCAATGCAAGTAGTATAAACTCAGCTGTTCTTTTGGTTTCTTCATCTTCTATTTTTGGAATGTTTTCTTTCAGAATGCTTATCACTTTGATGAGGCTTTCACTGATGGTTTCCGTGTACCCGGCGTAAAGCTCAAAGGAAGTGATAGTCTTGCTCTTCAGTTTAACAAGCGTTTGCTTGAGAACTCTCCGTTCTGGAGGCTCAGACAATTGAATCCCACACCATAAATAGTCTACGTATATGGTTAAAAAACTTGTACAATCATACAGGACAGAATTTAGAAAAATACTCTGTCGCATGAACGAAATACTCTTTACATCATAACTAGTATTCGCGTGGAAACTTGAAATGCGCTCAACTGAAGGCATTCTACATGTTTGTGAGGAAAATAAAAAATGGGGGAAAGGCGCATTGAATTTTAGTATTCTTGTCCGTACTCTAGTGCGACGGCGGTTAGGTCTGCGATGTTGATGACGAAGTCGGGGTTAAGGTCCAAATCAAAGTTGTATCCTGGTTCGCCTAGTCTTGATCTGTAGGCCTTTGCGATTTGCATGATGTCTTGAATGTTGACTTTGCGGTCTCTGTTGAAGTCGCCTCGTGGAATGCCACGCTCGAAGGGTTTGGCAAATTTGACGTGGAAGAAGGTAACAAAGCCGCTAATGTCATCGAGTCCAGTTATTTTTAGTGTGAACTGCGACGGATCGTAGGTTGCAGACAGCTTTCCGGGGGCTCCTTCAAAAATAGTTCTCCAGGTCACATTGATTGTTGCTTCCATGCTGTCGGTAAGGATAACTGTGCAGGTTCTGTTGTAAACGTTCCATGAGCCCTCTATATAGAGGTCGCTTTCTCCGTTGTTCAGTTCAGTTTTTGTTGTGGTTGCCAAGTTTACGACGTAGAAGGAGCAGTTGAGTTTTCGCAACGCCTCTTCTGTCGATGGAGGTGCTTCCTCCTGCATTTCGGCTTCTTCGCCTGGAGGTTTCAAGGTAAAGGTGCTGTGTACTTTCGTCCAGTTGTTCGATTCACTGATTTTGGCGTGGGCCATAATGCCGCCGAAAGCTTCGCTTTGACCGAATTTTGTTACGATTCCTTTCATCATTACCCATGTTATCTCCAGCGGCGGAAGAGTGGCCTCTGAAATCGTTATCTTTAATGGTTCCTTCGAAAATACGCTGTATCTTCCTTCTGGGATTTCTGTTTCTGGTGGTTTCTCCAGGGCAAATTGAATCCAGAAATGGATTCCTCCCACTCCCAAAAGTCCTTCGAATTTGATCGTTCCTTTCTTGTCAACTATAGCGAATCCACGGAATTCAGCATCGTAGCTGCCCGTCTTAATGATGTCTGGAACCATTGACATGAAGCTCACGTCTATTGGCAAGTTAATATCCTCTTGACCGCTGAAGCCTTTTAGCGTCAGTGTTCCCTTCGCTGTTATTTGCGCTGGATAAGCCTTTGCGAATGGAGCGATTACTGGCGTAGCAAAAAGCAAAAACATTGCTGCGAACAATACTAGGCATTTTGGAACTGCTTTGCGGTTCAATTTTCTCCTCTCACGATTTTTGTGATTTTCTTTAGAACAAGAGCAATAAAAGGATTTCTTGGTCTGTTTTCGTCTTTAAAGGCTTAGAATAGTTCTTTTTTGTTCAAAAAGGTTCTAGATTGTCCATTTTAGTTTTCGAGGTATAGAAGAACGCGCATTAATACAACAGACTTTAGCGCGCCCAAGAACGTGCGCGCCACATGGTATGACTTATTGTATAAAGGTTTTCTGTCTAGTGTAATAAAGCGCGGTAACATGATCAAATTAATTTTCTCGGAAAAAAGATGGTCGGTTAACGACATTAACCATAACTGGTAGACTGAATAATGGAACATCATTTGAAGGAAGTGATACAATCAATCAAAATCATAATTCAAAGGGAGCAGAAAAAAGGCGCCTAGCGCGCACGGTTAGTTTGATTGCTGTCTGAAACATTGTTCCATAAAACTTATACGCAAAAAGACTAGATTGTATTTTGGAAGAGCTGGTTACTGGGGCTTTCTTTGACAGGCTTCGTTTGATGATGTTAATGGTCAGCTCCGTTTTCGCTCTACCAAACTAAGACGAGTTGAACAGGGAGAAAGGGAAAATGAAGAAAGGGATATTGGGTCTGCTTTTCCTAATTCTTGCTAGCAACTTAGTGGCTAGTGCCATAAGCCAGGCTGAAGAGAAGGCATCTCCTGTTGGTGGCGGTCTCAGTCCAATTGACAAACTTTCCCTATTGGCACCTTACATTGCTTTTGCTGCAGCATTGATTGCTATTACAATAGGTGCGTTGTATGCAGGGAAACGCTGGTTTGGAAAAGCTGTCTTTCACGGTCCTTGAGCATTGCAGACAGTATAAATCCGCTAGTTTCCCATTTTTGTTTCGTAAGTTGCCATTGGAATGATCTCGTCATCGGTGTCATTACGTGAAGGTTAACAAGAAAAAGAAGGCTCATGGGCTTAAGCATGCAGTTCGCGAGGAGAAGGAAAGAGAGAAGCGTATAATTACAGCTATTTTCCTAGCCTTTATTTTGCTTATAGTAATCACTTCAGCCTACTTTACTTATGCACTCCTAAATAAATCTCCAAATCAAACATTAAGTCCTTCATCCTCTCAACCAAAAGCGGCCATAGTGGACCACTTAAGCCTGACGTTTCCAAACCGAACTTTCATAGAAACAGCTACAGACATACTGAAGAAATCAGGATACAGTCTGGACTACTATCCAGGCGAAGAAGTAACAGTGGAATTCTACAGAAACATACCAACACACAACTATAGCCTTATAATTTTAAGAGTACATTCGTCAGCAGCCGTGCTTGAGGGAAAAGAATTCGTTGAAGCCCCAGTTTCCTTATTTACATCAGAAACCTACGCCCAAGACAAATATGTGTGGGAACAGCTATCTGACCAGCTTTTGATAGCTTCAATCGCCACCGCACAACCGTCATACTATTTTGCAATAACGCCAAAATTCGTCACATCAAGCATGAACGGAAACTTCCGGAACACCATCGCTATCATGATGGGATGTGAAGGACTGAACAACACTAAAATGGCAGAAGCATTTGCAGAAAAAGGAGCAAAGGTGTACATAGGCTGGAACGGCTCTGTATCAGCCAGCCACACAGACCAAGCAACAATAAACCTGCTTCAACACTTAATTCTGGAAAAGCAGACAGTAAGACAGGCTGTTGAGAACACCATGAAAGAAGTTGGGGCGGACCCGGCCTATAGCAGCTTACTGAAATACTACCCATTTGAAGTTGGAGAACAAACAATAGACACGCGCGCGCTATGAATGAAGAAGCCCGATGTGACTGATGCAGTTGAAACTTTCAGAGACGAACTTCTAGACCTAGATGCAAATGAATACTTTGATTCTTTTGGTTCATCTCCTTCAACTACAATGCTTCAAAAGAGGTTATTCTTGCAGTTCCATGAGTATTTTCTTTATTTTGTCAGGCTTTTCTTCAGTCTCATGCGCCACACGCGCGCGGGCGCTTTAATATTCATTCCACATGGTCAAAAGCATGCATTTCTGGGAGACTCATCAATGAATAACTCGAATTGAATGAAAGAATGTTTCATAATATTTAACTACAACTTAACTGCATAAGCACTTAAAGGGGAAAGGACTGGCAAAAGTAATCCATCACATGCATCCCTTTACGGGATTGTACACTGAAAGATCCGTTTGTGAAGATGATTGCGTCGTTCACCTGAATCATTGAAAAACATGACTTAAAACCTAAACAATCGTGTGTTTCCTACGAAAGTGGGAACCGCTCAGGCCTGCGTTAAGGCTAAAAAACAAAAAGGAGGAAAAAGATTTGTTAAGAATAGGCAGAAACAAACACCCATTGACAACGAAGCTTGCAATAATTCTAATGATCGGTGTAATAATTCAAACAATGACCCCGAGCGTGCAAGCGCAAGTTTCGCGTATCACAGATCCTGTGAATGCATTAATGTGTGACATTACAACAGTGACAGGACCAATTGGCTCAGAAAACATAGTCCTCTATACTTTCATGATGGACGAGAACAATATTCATGGAGACAATTGTGAGGATGGTCCTTGGCAGGGTTCGGATCTTGTGTACAGGCTTGACTATGACCCGACGCAGAACGAATGGAGCATCATGAGGGTTGCCTTCTATTGGCATCCTGTCGAATCATGGTGGATAGTCGAAGATACTGAAGCACGCTTTGAAACGGCTATTTCTTCCCCTGATGGCGGTTTTGGCATCAACATATGGATACCGTTGACAGAACTTGGCGATCTTACTGAGACATTGCCTTGGAAGGTGAGAACGCAATCTGGAACGGGATCTGCTACTATCGGAGACTTGGCTCCAGATGAAGGGTTGACCACGGTTTCACAGCTCATCGACCCTGAGAGAGATCTAATCTACTTGTTCACTGGACAACCAATCCCCGAAACAGAGTACGAGGGCTACGTGGATGTGATTGAAGTTACAGTAGAAAGAACCAATGACTTAATCTACATTTCCACTAGAGAACCAGTTCCGCCTGAACAGTACGTACCATACGTAGACGTGATTGAAGTTACAGTAGAAAGAACCAATGAGTTGTCGTGTCAGATTACAACAGTGAGAGGACCACCAACTAATCTAGAAGACATTGTTTCTTACTCTTTTATGTTCGATAAGAACAACTGGGCGCACGACAACTGCCCAAACTATCCGACAGAAGGCGTGGATACTAAGTATACACTGATCTACACACCAGAGGAATGGAGGATAGTGAGGGAAAGGTGGTATCCGGGAGAAAATCTGTGGATGGGTCTGGATACTCAAGCCCAATTTGCAATGGCTTCTTCTTTCCCCGGCGTCTTCAGTATAGAAATACGGATCCCTTTGACAGAATTGCGTGACCTCCATGCGATATTGCCGTGGAAAGTTGAAACAGAAACCCTTATTGAATCCTATTTAATTGGCGATCTTGCTCCAGATGAAGGATTTGATCGACTACTCCTTTATGACTACGTTATCATAACAACTAATGACATCGTAGCAAATAGTGCTATACTCGAAGATTTCATAAGGCTTAAGGAAAGGTTGGGACATTCTGTGCGAGTCGTCACTGAAACCGACTTCGATGGGCTAACGGGACAACCACCAAACGGAAGGGCTGAAAAGATGAGACAATGGCTCATTAACAATCAAGCATCATTAGGAATTCAGTATGTCTTATTGATTGGAAATCCAGATCCAGACGACCCAACAAACCCGTCAGATCCAGTAGGTGACATTCCCATGAAAATGTGTTGGCCCGGGTTTGAAGTCTGGTACTGGGACAGAGAATATCCAACAGACTTTTTCTATGCAGATCTGGATGGCAACTGGAATTTGGACGGTGATCTCTACTATGGCGAGTGGACAAGTATCAACAATCCAACTAAGCCAGACGAACTACTAGACGATGATACCTTTTCGATCAGATGGACTGGAAAAATCAATATACAATATACACAAATGTACACCTTCAGTATCTTTTCAGATGATGGCGTTAGGTTATGGATTGACAGTGAACTTATCATTAATCATTGGGCATCTCATCCTCCGGCACTCTACACTGCATACAAAGATTTCAGCAGAACCGGTCTACATGATATTCGATTAGACTTCCACGAACACACTGGAGATGCTATTGTGAATTTTCTATGGGCTTGTACTCCGCATTTTCGCACATGCAACCCTCAAAATAATGATCTATATTACGACGATGGTACAGGCGTGTTCAGACCTGGAGGATTGAATGGCTTATACTATGAGAATGAAGATTTCACAAGCTTCAGGGGAAGGGGGATGGATAACATTGTGAGATTCTATTGGCTAACGGGGGATAGAGGGTCGGGAGGGGTAGATTTTGAAGCCGAAGTGTTCGTCGGCAGAATTCCTGTATATGATCATGATTATGCTCAATTAGATCATATTTTACAAAAGATGATTAGCTACGAAACTGAACTGGGAGATCGCAGTTGGAGAAAAAGAATACTCTTACCTACTTATCCATCTGACAGCTCGACTCCAGGGTGGGAACTGCATGAGGCAATCAAAACTAACATAGCAGACCCTACAGATTTCATGTCGTGTCGAGTCTACAGTGCAAACGACGGAGTACAACCCCCTCCATGTGAAATCACTCCATGCACTGAGCAGAACGTTGAAAACGAATGGAGAAACGGATATGGCATGGTAGCATGGTTCACTCATGGTACGTCTACAACAGCCAGCAACGTTTTTGCAGTGGGCCAGTGCACAAGCTTAGACGATACGAAACCATCCTTTACATTTCAAGGCTCGTGCATGAACGCTTGGCCTGAAGACGAAAACAATCTTGCCTATTCTCTCCTAAAACACGGCGCCATATCGACAGTGGCTGCAACTCGAATCTCAATGTATAACGGCTCTGGGTGGTTTAGTCCATGCCCTGATCAAGGCTATACTCAAGATCTTGTATACTATTACACTTGGAATATCATTCAAGACGAGAATACAGCCGGAGAAGCATTGTTCAAAGCGAAAAACCTGAATGAAGACCAAAGTAATGATCTCTGGCGCAACGTTCTAGCCTACAATCTATATGGTGATCCAGCGTGTTCCCTTATCGAGCCTCTGATAACAGATTTGGATCGTAACAGAAATATAAACATCGTCGACTTAACCTCAGTGGCACTAGCCTTCCATACCGAGTACGATGAAGCAAATGGAATGTGCGTGCATGCTATTCCATGCAATAATTGTCCGCATCATCCATGTTGCGATATCAACGGTGATGATGTTGTTAACATCATCGATATCTACATGGTTGCGATAGACTTCGGAGAAACCTATTAACACTTCGAATTGTCTGACCTTCTTCTTATTTTTTCTAAGTATGATTTCTATGCATTAGATTGTAAGTATTAAGAGAACAACACAGGAAAGTGAACAACACCGACTTTCGATCATATTATTTGTTAGCGCGTGTTTATTCTGTTTAATCGCCACGAACTATAACCAAGATTTTACAGTTCCCGACAATGCCACTTGGTACTTTGTTTCGGTTAACAGCTTCAGTGTGATTACACAAAAGAGCTATGAGGATTTGACAAAAATCTCCACGACATAATGCATTTCCGTTATGAATAGGCGAAGAGCGCACCCGTGAATTACCTCTGAATTGATGATGCGAATTTTGATACATTGTTTGTCTGGGAGCATTGTATTAAATATTAAGATACACTAACTACACAGCGCACGTGGCATCAAAGAATTACAGAAGGCAAGAGTGAGGGAATAGCGATGTGTGGAGTTGATAGCGAATGGGGGTTGGAAGATGGTTAACGCTGTCTACGATCACATAATAGCGATTCTTGTGGTAGGTTCAATTTTTGTTTCGGCTGTTGTCATGTTGCCTGGCATGAGCTTCATGAACCTTCAAGTTGTTGATCAACAGCAATTGAGAAACACGGCATTGAACGTGTTCAATGCAATGTTATTGGACTCTGGGGAACCTCTAGATTGGGGAT
>CAZADP010000016.1:0-12345 GCA_964483905.1 uncultured Candidatus Bathyarchaeia archaeon
GCGGCCTTTGTTGGTTTTTCTGTCGCTTCCTCCTTCTGCTTCTTTTCAGTCATGTTATACCTCTTTACTCGTTGAATGACAATGGATGCTATGGAAAGGCAGACTATATCATAGACTTTGAGCTTCTTGTATTTTCCCGTATAGTGCGAAATCAGACGTACTGTTTGACGCTAGTTTACGATATTGCTCCCAATCTTCGTCCACCCATCTTCGAATTCGCTTTATGTCTTCTTCAGTTAAGTTACGGAATCTACCCTGCAAAGTCAAATACTCCTCAACCGGTCTGCGTTTCGCCTTATCGACCAACCTATCGCTCGGCGAGTTCAGCTTAAACTTTCGAAACTCAATCTCAAAAAGAGCCCACAAGCCCGTCTGCACCGCAAGTCGCCCCATCTCTATAGTTTTACTCGTATCATAACGCCACCCGGTCGGGCAGGGAGCCAAAAGGTGAATATATTTTGTGCCGGTAATCTCCTTAGCTTTTCTAAGCTTGTTTACAAAATCTACCGGATAAGATGGGCATGCTGTAGCAACATAGGGGATTTTGTGCGCAGCCATAATCAAAGGCATATCCTTTTTTCGCTCCCTCTTCCCGGAGGGAGTTGTAGTTGTCCATGCACCGTAGGGTGTAGCACCGCTTCGCTGCATCCCCGTATTGCCATAGGCTTCGTTGTCATAGCAAATGTAAATGAAGTTAGTTTCCCTTTCAGCCGCGCCGGATAACGCCTGAATGCCAATGTCAACCGTTCCACCGTCGCCAGCCCAACCGACAACGGTTATCCGTTCCAATTTTCTTTGACGCAGAGCGGCAACAATGCCAGATGCCGCTGCACCAGTCGCTTCGAATAATATGTTTTGAAGAGGAACTGCAGAGGAAGTGAAGGGATAAGGCCCTTGAATTACCGTTGTGCAACATGCTGGAACGATTAGGATAATCTTGTTTCCCAATGCTTTGAAAAGTAAGCGGAGTGCAATAGCTGGACCACAGCCAGCGCAAGCAGCATGACCCTTAAGCAAATACTCTTCTTTTGGAAGCTCTTTTATTGTAACCATTCTTTTCACTCCCGCAAATCAACCCATTCAGTTTCTTTTTCCACCCTACCAGAGCGCATCCACTTTAGTGACCTTTTGGCAATTTTTTCAATCGTTTCAGAAGTCACATCTCTTCCGCCCAAACCTGCAACGAAGCCCGCGACCAGTGGCGGATCTTTCTGGCTGGAAAAAGAAGCCTTAGCTTCGGTGGCAAGAAAACCCTCTAGTCCGAAGGATATGTGACGGTCTATCGTTGCAAACATCTGCGCTTGCTCTGAAAGCTCTCTTAGTTCAGCCACTGGAAATGGACGGAAGACTCGAACTCGCGCTGAGCCCACTTTTAGCCCCTCCTTGCGGAGTCTGTCTACGGCAATCTTAGCATCGCTTGCCATGGTTCCCATTGTGAGCAGTATTAGATCAGCATCCTCACACCTGTATTTCTCAACTAGTCCTCCATATTCAAACCCGAAGCGTTTGCCGTATTCTTTATCGATTTCACAGATAAGTCCCTTCGCATTTTCCATAGCTTCCTGAATCATGTAACGAAACTCCATATACCACTCCGGCGAAACCAGACTCGCATGAGAGTAAGGACGGTTAACGTCTAGAATCCAGCCCGATTTATATGGCGGCAGAAAATCATCTATTTTCTCTTGATCTGAAATTTTGACAGGCGCATAAGTATGTGAAAGAATAAAGCCTTCGAGACAAACCATGGCTGGCAAGAATATCCGTTCATTTTCGCAAAGTTTGTAGGCTTGAATGATGGTGTCGAAAACCTCTTGGTTGTCGGCGCAGTAAAACTGAATCCATCCGGTATCCCGCTGAGAAAGAGAATCACTCAAGTCTGGCCATATACTCCAAGGGGCCCCCATAGCTCGGTTTACAATGGCCATCACAATCGGCAGTCTCGAACCTGAAGCCCAGTGCAAAGCTTCATGCATAAGGGCCAATCCGTGTGCGGAAGTTGCTGTGAAAGTCCTAACTCCAGCCGCAGCGGCGCCTATACATGCTACCATCGCGCTGTGTTCAGATTCGACACGAATGTATTCAGCGTCCATCGATCCGCGTTCAACAAAATCAGCTATTTTCTCAACGACCGTTGTCTGAGGAGTTATAGGGTATGCGGCGACAACTTTGACCCTAGCTGCTTTCGCGGCGTAACCAGCAATGTGATTGGCTGTGTCAATCGTGATCTGCGCCATTATTCTTCCTCCCGTTCCATTTCTATTGCCTTAACTGGACATTCGTTGGCACATACGCCACAGCCTTTGCAGTAATCATAGTCTATTTTTGGGGAATCGTCTTCCTGCCGTGTTATCGCGCCGTCTGGGCAGTAAATCCAGCAGAGAGTACATTTTGTGCATCTAGAATTGTCAACCGTCGGGCGAAAAGTTCTCCAAGAACCTGTTTTACCCATGCTACCAACCGTTGGGGAAGAGAGCGGCGTGAGGGGCATTTCCTTGCGAGATCTTGGGTTGACACTCATTGAACTTCACCATCCTTTTATTACCCGATCATAGGCTAGTTCTGCTGCCTTCGCGTTTTTTTCACCAGCACTGCCTGCCCACGTTTCTTTTACGGCTTTCAAAACACTTTCCAACTTAATTTCATCCGTTGCTTTCGCAAAGGCTCCTAAAATCGAAGTATTGACAATAGGTAATCCGGCAACAATTAAATTCAGTTCAAGTGCAATCCCAGTTGCATCAACAGCGGCAACTCGTAAATCTTTCAACCCTACTTCTTCAGGCTTTTTTGTTGTATTGATCAAAACTGTTCCGTCCTCTTTCAAACCTTCAGTTACATCAACAACCTTGTAAATGACAGGATCAAGCACTATAACGTAATCGGGGTGGTAGATTTGGCTGTGCACGAGGATAGGCTCGTCGCTTATTCTTGCAAAGGCTTTAACCGGAGCACCTCGTCGTTCTGCTCCAAAATACGGAAAAGCCTGCACCGACTTGCCCTCAAAAAAGGCTGCATGAGCCAAGACCTCGGCTGCAGTTACACTCCCCTGTCCACCACGACCGTGTATTCTGATTTCCTTAAGCAACGCTTTCCACTTCCGTTAAGAAATGAAAGTTGAACACCCCAGCCTTATTAGTGTTGGCTCAGAAAGTCATTAAAACTATCATTAGAAGAAGACCGCTGAGAGTGAGAATTGGGATGATTGTCTTCTTTGCTTTCTTGAGAGTTCTATCTGTTAGGAGAGATAGAGATTCCAGCTTGGTCTTTCCGATAACCTTGACGTTAGGAACTTTTATGCGACGGCATTCAGCTTTAGAGCGCTCTAGGTTCGCGATGGCGGCAACCGCTATTTCTTTGATATAGCCAAGTAGCTTCTCGTGGTTCATAGATTCCCCTATCGGATGGTAGCCGCGACTACCCAATATCACAGCACTTACTGCATGTGTGTCTGTTGTGAAAATTTCGCCCTCATCAAAACCCATGGAACGAAGAACCGAAAGAATGCTTTCGCGAAGTCCAGAAATCATATTGTTACCATCAATAACAACATAAGCAGTCTTCAGCTTTGAAACTCTAACAACCACTACAGAGATACCACCGGGACCCATACCATCTTTTAAACTGAACTCTTTAGGAACGACATTTGCAGCACCAACTTCAAAGGAAAAGCGCTTTAAAGAAGCTGCCTTTGCAAGGCAATTGACCGCAACCTTCTTCAACGAATCCAAAGCCTCTCGCATGTTTGCGGTTTCGTCGATGCTGTTATGAGCGTTAACAACAACACAACAATCGAACCCATGCTTTTCTGCCTCTTTACTAACAAACAGACCCAATTCCTTAGGTAAATCTTCGGTTGTCTTCGGTGCAAGGGTAAATGAAAGCAGGGCTGTATTACCGAAAATCTGGCAGAAGGCTGTTGCAAACCCATCACTAACCTTAACTGGCTGCGTTGCCTTCATATCTGAAGCTGTGAAGTTTGCGGCTTCAACGACGTGACTGATGATTTTCTGATTCTGCGGCTGCGAAGCCAAATCAAGCTCGTGCCCAAGCAAGCCTAGAGGAACACATCCAATACAATCGAACTGTCGTTCAAATGCGACCTTTAGCATTGAAGGTAAAAGGCTGCTTCCGATGTTTTTAAAGGGTCCCGGGTGAACTGAAGGAACAATTATGGCTGCTTTAGGTTTAGAAGAATCGAACTTTATTAGGGATACTTCAACATCTTGCTCCTCACCCAGATTCTCAAGCAATTCTTCGAAAGGAGCATTTAGATCGGCTACCCAGTTAAGCAAAAAAGCTTTGAAAAGCGCTATCGATGAAACACCAAGCATTTGCTTACCAACACGGTCTATGAAAGAAACGAATAGGGAGCTTGCAACAAGACATATTGCAGGAGAGAAAAAGAAAAAATGCCAGACTCTAAAAATTGTTATGTAATCCATTTTCGTCCAAACTACCATGAATGGAATTATGCAAGCAAACGGTTGAAGGAATGAGGCAACGAGATGCCGTTTATAATCCATGGAAGATGTTGACCTGAACACTATCAGTCGGAAAATCAGCACCGCAGAGAATCCCAAAAGACAAAGTTCAACCCACCATGATAACGAATTAAATGTGACCGCAAAAGCAATACCGATGAGAATGAAGAACATCCAAAAAATCCAGCAGAAAAAGGAGACAGCAATAGTTCTTCTTAAATTGAAGAGCGGATCTCGCCGCAAGACAATCCCACTCACAACATAGTCAAAAAATAGGTTCGTAAAGAAAAGGGAGAGTCCCAAAAGTAGCCCGTTTACTATCCCATCAAAATAGGGAAAGAGGATGATTGTTGACAATGCTTGGCCGCCTATGCAAAGCAAACCCAAGAAAACAATCGCCTTTTTGAGCGGTGGGAGCCAAAATAAGGAGGAATAATGTTTAACTGCTTTGTCTATGGATTGGTTTAGTGAATCTTCAGCCATCGCATCCATCATCTCAAATGAGTGTCTCCTATGAAGGAGGCCCAGCATATTAAAGTGTCGCGAATTCGCGAATAGGGTTTACGAAAGTTAAAGCACATTCAAAATAAACCATACACAACGTTTGTTGTCAGTTTTAACATAAAACATTCAAAAACGAAAAGCAACGAAGACGACACAGAATCTACTACAACATTGGCATGATATGACTAGAAAGAGCAATTGTTTTATCTTTAGAGACCCAATAATTATGGTTTTGCGAATCCTATGCCAGAGCAAAGTATACCGCCAACCATATTTCATATGCTTGAAAAGAATCTAGGTAAGAAAATACGGGTAATTTTGGAGCCCTCCTATGGTTTTGAAGGCACTTTGGCTGCTGTGACCCTCGAACCTGCAGGAATATGGCTTTCAGACGCTGAAGCTGTCATACTACGTGCAACTATTGCGCAGCCCATACCGCAGGTTGCAAGCAGAGAAGAAAGAAGCGAGATATTTGTCCACCTGAACTCTGTTCAGCGACTAGAAGTTTTGCACGCACCGCGTCGTTAAAAATTTTCACCTGAGAAATATATTGGCTAGTACGCATACAACTATCAGCGCTATTGCTAAGCCCACAAGTATTTCGGGTCTAACCTTGACCCCTTCGGTTTCCTCCTCAAAGAATCTTAATAAGCCTGCGCTTGCTGCAGGCATTGGACTTGCCTTCTCTTTCTTTTTCTTGCTCAACCCTTAATCCTCTTCTTACAGTGGCAATTAACTCCTGCAAGTTCTACATTATTAACGTTATGCCACTTCAAAAGAGTTTTTATTTTTGAATGGGTGATAGTGTGATGCAAGAGGTTGTTTGGGATGCTGACTTCTCTAGACGAATACAACCACGTGTTTGACCTTCTTCAACAACATCACAAATGGTTTCAGGAAAGCCTTCCGCTCATAGCAAGCGAAAACATTCCAAGCCCGGCTGTCCGCGAAGCCCTCACAACAGATTTTGGAAACCGCTATGCCGAAGGATGGCCCGGAGAGCGCATTTACGCTGGCTGCCGCTTCATAGACCAAGTAGAGTTCAAATGTATTGAGCTTATGAAAAAACTCTTCAAAGCGGAATTCGTGGATGTCAGACCTGTTTCAGGTGTTGTGGCGAACCTAGTTGTCTACACGGCTTTTACAGAGCCAGGCGACACCATGATGGCCTTGTCCATTCCATGCGGCGGACACATAACAATGGGCAAGAAGGAGTTGGGGGGCACAGCAGGCACTGTTCACGGTTTAATCGTTGAATACTTGCCATTAGACTATAAGGAATTAAACATAGATGTGGACAAGGCGAAGGGCAGGATAGGGGAATTGGCAGCGAAGGGTAGACCGCCGAAACTTGTCATGTTTGGCGGAAGCGTTTTTCCATTCCCACATCCAACCAAGGAATTGGCTGATACCATTCACTCCATAGGCGGAACAGTAGGATATGACGCAGCACATGTAGCTGGATTAGTTGCTGGAAAGCAATTCCAAGATCCTCTTACAGAAGGGGCCGATGTCGTCAGTTTGAGCACACACAAGACGTTCTTTGGACCTCAACATGGCGGAGTCTTATCATGGGATAAGCATGCTGATAAGATAAAGCGAGCAACTTTTCCAGGAATGGTGAGCAACCACCATTTACACGCAGTGGCCGGTGTTACAATTGCATGCGCAGAATTGCTTGAGTTTGGAAAGGAATACGCCGGTCAAATAGTGAAAAACGCCAAAGCTCTAGCCCAAGCACTTTACGAGAGAGGATTCAACGTGTTGGCGGAGCACAAGGGCTTTACACAATCCCACGTAATCTTAATAGACATAACAAAATTCGGTGACGGCGGAACAATTGAAGAAACACTGGAAAAGGCAAACGTAATAATTAACCGGAACTTGCTGCCGTGGGACATAAAAGAGGGAAGACATTTCATGCATCCTGGCGGCATGAGGCTTGGCGTGTCAGAAGTTACAAGGCTCGGAATGAAGGAATCTGAAATGACTGAAATCGCAGAATTCATCAAACGCGTAATAATAGACAAAGAACCATTAGAAAAGGTAAGAGCAGACGTAGCAGAGTTCAGAAAAGGCTACCAAAAAGTTCACTACTGCTTCGAAAACACAACAGAAGCCTACAGATACATCAAAATCCGCTAAAATTCTCTTTGACACTTCTTATGGCACTATATCGAAAAGAAAAGGCCATGAAAAAAAGCTGCAAATATGGACGATTGGGCACAGTAACCGTTCAATAGTAACTTTCCTAGCATTATTAAGGGAGCATGGAATTCAGGTTCTTGCAGATATTCGTAGCTTCCCAACGTCAAAAATTGAACATTTTAAAAGGAAGCTGATGGAGAAATGGCTTCCCGAACACGCTATAGAATACATTTGGCTTGGTCATGAGCTTGGAGGCTATCGTCGAAGTGGATACAAAAAGCATATGCGAACCAAGCTTTTCAGGGAAGGAATGAAGCATCTTTTAGAGACGGCAAACATTAAGCGTACATGCATCATGTGCATGGAGATAAACCCGAAATACTGCCACAGAGGATTCATTTCGGCATATCTAGAAAGGAAAGGGGGCAAGGTAATGCACATCATCGAAAAAGGACAAAAGAGCCTACTCAGCTAAGTTTTAAGCCTCTGTAAGGCATATTGATCTCAGACTTCAGGGTGAGAACCGTGAACATACGCGAATTTCAGACTATGATGCGGGCTATCTATTTCCACAGAGATTGCAAACGGGGTATAGCAGAAACATACACTTGGTTTGTAGACGAGGTGAAAGAACTGGGGGAGGCACTAAACTCGAATGACAGAGTCATCATGGAAAATGAGTTTGCAGACGCCATTGCGTGGCTAGCCTCACTTGCAAACATAGTCGATATAGACCTTGAGGAAGCAACCCTTCGCAAGTATGACAACAAATGTCCAAAGTGCAAACGTTCACCTTGTCAATGCACTTTTTAGACTGAGGTCACCAATCGTTTCTGTCCTAACCCTGTAAGCAGCCAAACGTGAGGCTTACTGCCTCTTCGCTCAACTATTCGTTCTGCCTCCAGAAGCCTCAGATGGTGCAAAACAACAGCGTACTGCATTCCAGCTTCTCGCGCGACAGTTTTAGCATCAACGGAAAGTTTCTCCAAGACATTTAGTATCCCCGTTCTAGCTTGTAATCCTTTCCTGATATTTTTGATCCTTTCCAAGTGAGCCTTGGGATGATAGGCCTCTTTAAACATACCGACCAAAGACAAATGTGCTGTGGGAATAGAAAAGTTTTCTTTAGGCAAAATCCGTTAAGTTGACTTGTCGAGGCTTTTTACCCCCAAATAAGGCATCAATCTCCTCTTTCATGAGCAAGATTCTTTGCGCATAATACTGGGGCAGATCATACTTTTCAACTAGGCGCTGCGCCGCCTCTAAGTATTTTTCGATGCCGCCGCGATAGACGGTTAAGGTCAATTGTCCGCCACACGACGGGCATTTTCCCCGGAGAGGTAGACGGCGGAAACGTTTGTTACATGTTTTGCATCTGAAAGCCTGAGTCGCGAAAGCCCGCAGGTTTCCTGCAATGTCTCGAATAAAGTGGGTAGTTAGAACCTTCAAGGCCACCTTCTTGGCTTCTACAGCTTTAATTTTCTCAGCTAATTCGAGTTGGCCATCCAGCTTCTCAGTCATTGTTTTAAACCGTTTGTATGCGCTTTCGGGATTTCCTGCGTTTATGCTTGATACTGGCGTTGTGAATCTGAAGCCCTCAAACTGCGCTTCAGTACCAAGCCTGTACTCGACGAGGTCAATAAGAGGGCCGACTTGCTTTGCTTCGACATTCTTCCATGTTTTCTCATAGAACTCAACCGGGTAAGCATCCGCCACATCAAAGTCATGCGCCTGCCTTTGCACCTCACGAGTGTTAACAACTGGAATTAGAAGCAACGGAGCATCCATTATCCCACCTATCTGTGCAGGCAAGTATTCACGAGAAAAGTTAAGCAATGTATCCAACGCAAGCATCAGTGTATCTTCATCACCGTCACAATCTCTTCGCTTAGCGGAGTGCCAAATTGGATGTGCATAACAGACGTTTAGATTCGTGAAACCTATGATGCGGCCCAGAATGCTCACAGAGGTGTGGGGGGCTAAACCTGCAACCAGATGCCCTAAAAGGTCTTCATTCCGCTTGACGTTATAATACTGGACAAGCCCATAGACTTTCGTTAAAAGTTCGTCTAAGAAATTTGAAACGCGCATGAAGTATTCTGCACACTTCACCGGAATTACAACGTCTTGAAGTTTAAGTTCGCATATCTGGTCAGAATTCGTTAATGGTGAACCATAAACATCATGGACATACCCAAGCCTTCCAAGGCTTTCAACTGAAACTCCAACTTCGGAAGACTTAAAATGAGTCAAAGGAGCATTTGTGGCGTCGAATCGGATCGTTCCATCCTTGTAAACTGATAAATCATACTTTGCACGCAGAACACCCTTTTCTACGACTTCAGGAGTTTTCGTCTCATTCGTCAACCCTCTGACACCCTTTAAAACTCTAGGAACAGAAACACCTAGACGACTACACGCGTTCTCGAGCAACTCCCTGATGTTGACAACTTGCTTTTGATAGGGTTTAGCGCGCATTTTGCAGACTGGGCATTCATCTCCCTTCAAATTTTTCCCACATCGAGGACAGATTTTTTCAAGGATCGTTTCACAACCACAGGTGGGGCATTTAACTCTAAAAGTGAAAGCCTTGCAAGTTGGACATTTACGTTTAACAACCTCGACGAAAGCTGGCTCCTTCTTTGCCGCTTCAATGGCGTCTCTCTGGGCTCCTCCAGCCAGACCGACCGGAAAAAGAACGTGGACTAGAGGCTTCATTTCACGTCTTTTGGCTTTTTCAGGTCTTCCCATCCGAGTACCCACAAATGTTGGAGCCTTCTCTCTGACTTGCACGCCTGACAGTGAGCTGATTGTCTCCAGAACAGATTCAGCGAGGTAGAAGCCCATATCCTGGGAGGCCGCATAGCCAAGGCAAAACGCAAAAGCGTGTGCATCTTCACCCTCGACAACAATTCTGGCATCCGATACCTTATGTGGCAAACATATTCCTTCTAAGGCTTGTTTGACATTTGCCTCTATTTCCCCAGTAATTTTGCTAACAAGACCGTTTTCACTCTTCATTTCAGAGTTAAGGAGCCATTTCCTCAGTAGTTTGAGCTCTTCAACTGAGGCGAGGTTTGACCAGAAAAACGTAAAAACCGGATGAAGAGGCACGTTCAACGATAACGATAAAGCTATAGCCACCTTAACACTAGGTTTGTTGGAAAATGGATCTTCTACGAAAGCTTTCACATTTTCAAGCGGAACCTGGGCGGCTTCTGCGACACGTTCAAACTGTCCATTAAACTTTTCCGCGGCTACTCTACGTAGGTCTTCAACCCACCACTCTTCAACATATCCTGAGGGTGCGAGGAGCTCACTATTATACAAGAAATCCCCCAGACTGATTAAAATGTCTCCTAGAAACAGAATCTTCTTGATCTCACCTTTTATTTCACGGAAGTTTTCGACATAGACTCGAACAACTGACCCATTTTTTAAAAGAACGATAGGCGGCTCTATTGCATCAACCGGAACGGCGATGCCGCCTTTTCCTGGAAGTTCCAAACGCAGTTGCGTTCCAGCAGCCAAAAAACCGTTAAGCACAAGCATTGTCGCGGGGTGAACCCCCACAGCGGCTAAACCAGTGTTTCGAGCTCTACCATACCTTAGCCGAAAGCCACCACATCTGGATGGGAAGGAAAATATTGGGCGCCCAGCAATAACGTCGTCCATGAACCCAGTGGATTTTTTCTCAGATTTCCTTTTAAATATTTTAAGCCAATCCCACCCCTGAAATCCGAGCTTTTCAATAATAGTCCCAACCTTGGGAGCACGCCCGATAATACCGTCATTCACAACCCTTAGCGCTCCCCCTCTCACACGATTAGTCTCTATGCGTGGAAGATTTCGGAAAGAAGAAACTTCAATAGGGTCGGATTCGGTGCCTGTTACTTCAACAGGAAGCCATTGGAGGGCCTTTCGTAACTCTTCGTCCGAAACGTGATACTGGAAGCGGGTTATGGAACGTTCATAAAGCCTGACCTCTTCAACGAAACGTGACATTTCCTCTTCTGTGGGCTTATAACGATCAAGCCCAAGTAGTCGCCGCACAAAATCTCCAACCACCAGTGTCAAAGCTTGGTCTGTCCCACCTGCGGACCTTATTGGCCCTGCGAAATAAATGGCAAGATAACGCGTCCGATCACGGTTTGTCTTAATTTTGACTTTCGCCACGCCTTGTATAGGCGCCGCAGTCAGTCCCTCCGTGAAGACCGCAAGTGCAGTGCGTATGGCTTGTTCAGCGGCAGTTTCAGGTTCCATATGCCCGAATTTGCCGTAGACGATTTCCTCCACAATTTTAAAGGCTAATTCTTCCCTAGGAAGTCTTGTGCTCAGTTCTCTAATACTTTCTGCGACGCCTTTTGGCCCTACAAGTCCTTCTACGAGGTCGGCTAGATCTTTCGCAATTTTACATTCAGATTTTAGCGTCGGGTCAAGCCCCATTTCCCTAGCTTTTTCGCTTATGGAGCGCAAATGTTCAAGCTGACTTTCCAGTCCTTCTACGTATTGCCGATATGCTTCACTCATATTACTGTTCACGCTATGCCTCGCAAATCCCTTTGTGTTTATTATAGTCTATTTTGGTTTTCTCACATGAACAAATCAAAATTGTTGCGCTGGAAACCTCTATTCCGTGTGAACTCTACATAAAAACAGTGTAGACCATTTTTCCTTTGGGCGGTCTGTTGACTTTTGATAGACTCCTTTTGCAAGTTTGCTCCTTTTCTCAACACATTCTTTGCAGCGTACGTGCCTTATATCAGATGGACCATCACATACGCCGCAATTAAGTATAAGAACCTCTCCTAAGCCTCTCAGTGCTGCCCATGCGTACTCATGCTCATCATAATGCGGTTCGAAATCCGGCCAAACATCATAGACATTTTCGTTTTCCAATATCTTCTTCAAAGCGTTGAAGTAGTTTTCAAAAGCTGTCAAAGGGTTTGTCACATCCTGCAGCGCCTTATGCCCTCAACAATTTCGGAAACTTTTTGTTTAACAGCAGTATTTTCAACAACATTGCCCGTAACTATTATGTCCGCCCCCGCGGATGCTGCAGCCAGAGCTTGCTCACCAGACTTTATGCCACCTCCAACAATTAATGGAACTTTGATGCAGCGTTTTACAACCCGAATCATTTCTGGAGGGACAGGTCTTCTCGCCCCTGATCCTGCCTCCAAATATACGAAACGCATGCCCAAATATTGTC
>CAZADP010000017.1:0-12239 GCA_964483905.1 uncultured Candidatus Bathyarchaeia archaeon
GGACCTTTCTTTATCCAAACATATCCTAAGCACTCTGGGCAGCAAGCTATTAGTGGTTTGCAAGCGACTAAGTTTGCATGTATCCTTGCCCTTCCAGAGAAAGACCATGGAGAAATTGTTATTCCGTTCATAACTAAATTTGACAATTTTGAATACCTCTTTAAGACTACATCTGCCCGGTCCTTCCAGTGTGTGCCGATGTTCTTAACAAAGTCATCAAGACCATACATGTCTAGCTCAGTAACCATAGGTGCATTCAACTGTGATGTTGCGACAAATTGCCAAAGTTCATCTGTTACGGTGATACATAAGAGCATATCATTACTTGTCGGTGATTTCCCACTTGAATCCTTAAATAAAATGTTCATGATGTCTCCTGGATCTTGCATACAAATCCTCGTAAACGTGACATTGACTCCGATTGTTTCGCCCTTGAAAGCAATGGGCGGTGCGTCGATTTTAACTACTTCTACAAGCCAACCCACAAGGAAGCATAACGTGTCGGAAACGATCGTTCCAGCTAGGTCCACACTTGCATTGACAGTCCACTGTCCGAAGTAACCTTTTGAACTTGGAAGTGTATACTTAAAGATTGCAATGCCATCTGCTTGAGTGAAAGCAGTTTCAGAATATGTCTCTCCATTTGGTGCTTTTATCGCATAGGAAACAGGTTTGCCAAGAACCCCATCACCCTGAAACATTACTTTCGCCTTCAATTCTACAACGGCATCAGGTGGAAACGCGTCACTAACCATGTTCAGACCTTGCCCTCCCCATGGCGGCGAGTATTGCGTATAAAGATCAAACCATATTTCAGGCCTTGCCACTGGAGAATTAAGATTTCCAACACTTGAAAAGCAAAAAACTACAATGAAAAAAAATACGGCTTCTCTACTCATATGATGCCCTTTACCAAGTTTTATGCTTCAGTTTTTATGACTTGTGTTATCATACTTGTAGAAACTCAACATTCATGGGTACATGCTTTTGACAAATTACAACGTGTGCAGTTAGTTCCACGGACAGATTTTAATCTCGTTAATAATGGCAGCCCCCAACGTCAAATTGTCCCTATAAACCATACATAGAAACACAAGGCTAAAACTCGCGCTGTAAAGCGTTACTAATTGTTGCAACAATTGTTTTCGGCTTCGTTGCAATGAATGAGTTAGGCTTAACAAACTCTGTTTTCAGCATCTTATGTTCTGCATAGAACCATCCTGCCATCAAATATTTCAGGGGCGTCATCTCTTCGTGGACATTTCTGTCAAAGGCTGACCTCAACCAGAATTATGTTTGCAAAGTTTTTTGGGTTCTTGAACAGCACAAACCTTCAGAAATAGGCATGTGCAGAAGAGATCGCCATATGGATTTTGAATCCATATTTCGAGTTCATAAGTTAGTTAAATAACTCCCGCCTATTCTCTGCCAGAAGATCGGAGGAAAATCTTTGAATCAGAACATGACGTCTAAGCAGAGAAAATCATTGGAAGACAAAATGGCTAAGGTCTTCAAGGAAAACATTAATACGCTCTCGACAGAATTGCAAAAAATATTGTTAGACGATCTTGTCACAGCTTTCCAAAATAGAATAAACGTGTTAATCAGAGCAGAGGAGAAAAGGAGCTACTAATGCAGACTAAATAGGAAAAAGACAGAGTTTGAATACGTAAAAGCTTTATATAAAGAGGTTGAAAATATCGCCAAGAGGTTGGATGATGAGACGTTCCAAACTCGAAATGTATATAGACATTCTTAAAGTATTGGCTCACCGCGGTCCATTAAAGCTCACGCACATAATGTATAAGGCTAACGTGAACTGCAGCGTGCTAAAGCAGTACTTAGACTTTCTGATAAAACAAAACTTGGTTGAAGAAAGAACAGTTGGCAAGCGAAGAGTTGTTTATGCGGTAACCCAAAGAGGCATAACAGTACTCAAATACTTCAGAGAATTGAAGCAAGTTCTACCAATAATAGAGGAAGCAAGAAACAGAGCAGCGATACCATACTAATCACTCTCCAACTTTTGGACAAAACCTTTTTTCATATCTCGTAATATTTTTGATATCGAAACACATCTTCTATTCTAGAGATTCCCCTAAACTTAATGGTCAAGATGTTTGACCAAATGGCTGTACTGGCCGCAAGGTCAATTGTGGCATTATTCGTTTTCATGATGCTGGCTGTGATACTCTTGGGAGTATCTTGGCTAAGTCTGATGTTTCAGGTAAATAGTTAGTATTTTCAATAACTAAACATTTGTCTTGTAAATCATTAGGCGTGTTTCGTAAGACTTAATAAATCGATTTCTCTCTACTTTAATGTACACGTGTAAAACACTATGGGGAAGCATTGTGACTGCACAAGAAGTTCTTGGAAAAAAGCCCTTGAACATACTAGAAAAAATCAGAGAAAACCTTGAGAAACTAAACGAAAAAATGGAAGTTATGATCGAGTTACAGAAACACGGTAGAAAAGATATTCAACCACTCCCAGAAGCCCCATTAGACGTTATGACCTTGCTTTCTATGCCCGACCATCTTAGAAAGACAGCCATGACAGTGTGCAGACTTGGACGCGCTACAGCAGATGAATTAGCACAACAAACCCATAGAGCTAGGGCTGTGGAAAGCGCCTACTTGAATCAGCTTGTTATTATGGGACATCTGAAAAAAGAAAGGAAGGGAAGGAAAGCTTACTTCTACGTGGATAGAGGAACTCAGGGGTGATAATGTTGGGCAAAATAATAGCCGTGCATTCGTATAAGGGCGGAACAGGCAAAACTCTCCTGTCACTAAACTTAGCCGCAACCTTTGTCAAACATGGCAAAAATGTCTGCTTGTTTGATCTTGACTTCCGGGCTCCAAGCCTTTCAACGGTTCTCAAAATTGAAAAGGTAGAATGTTGGCTAAATGACTATCTAAACGGAACATGTGAAATCGATAAAGTGCTGACGGATTTAAGCGATAGAATTCAAAAGGGGGGTAAGCTGTTTGTAGGGCTAGCCAACCCAACGACAGAGGCTATCAGAGATATGTCCGCGAAGGACAGAAAATGGGAGATGCGAGCTTTGGGACGACTTTTGGCTCTCAGAAACTCACTTCTAAATGATAAGGGCTTGGACTATTTGATTTTCGACACAAGTCCAGGACTTCAGTACTCCTCCATAAACGCCATAGTAAGCGCTGATTTGGTAATCGTAGCAACAACTTTTGACAGATCCGATGTCGATGGAACAAAACGCATGTTGCATGAACTTTACGAACTATTTGAAAAGAAAACCGAGATAGTTCTGAACAAAGTTATGTATGACGTCTATTCAAGATCTGGAAAAGAGGATATCCAAGGCAAAATCAAGGACATATACCAAGTCCCACTGTTAGGGACGATACCTTGTTTCTGCGACATTTCAAGGGCAGAAGGAAACATCATTTTCGCTCAAGAGAAACCAGAGCATCCCTTCGCAAAAATTCTGGAGGACATGGCAAATAAAATAGACAAAATGACATAGATTCCTATCGAGTCGCTATTTTGTTTACAAGTTGATAGACTTTACAGCTTCTGCACTTCTCATAATCTTTCTCGTCGCACTGCTTGCATATCATGCGGTTCAATTCCTTAATTTCTGTGCTCATCAACATTTCTCCCTTTTCTGTAGAATATTTGATCTTAAATTTGATAATATACTCTATTCCGATTAAGTAATATTCCATACAAAAAACTTATAGAATAGAAACATTGTTAATTCACGGAGAACACGGAGATACCCGATTTTTGGATAAGTCTGCGATCATTCTCGCTGGCGGCTTTTCCAGCAGGTTCGGAAAAGATAAAGGATTGATTCAATTAGCAAATAAGCCTCTCATAAAACACGTTTTGGACAAAATCAATAATGTTGTCGATGAAAAAATAATTGTTGCTAGTTCCAAAGTACAAGCTGAAAATTTTGCGAAATTTCTAGGATCAGAGACAAATGTTCTTATTGATGTGCATGATGTACGGAGTCCGCTTGTAGGTGCATTGACTGGTCTTAGAAAAGCACGCGGAGAACACGCACTTCTTCTTCCATGCGATACTCCTTTGGTTTCTCGAGATGTTATTTTGCTCCTTTTTGATTTGTGCATAAATAAAACGGCCGTTATTCCCCGCTGGCCAAGCGGCTACATAGAACCACTACATGCAGTCTACCGCGCAAAAGCTGCTTTGGAAGCTGCTGAAAGCGCTTTGAATGAAGTAAAATTGGATATGCGGTCCATGGTTGAAGGGATGCGGGGCATACGTTATGTATCTACACTTGTTCTTCAGCAATTAGATCCAGAGCTTAGAACCTTCTTTAACGTTAACACACCTTTAGATTTGAAAAAGGCTGAACTCATTCTTAAGAACGTAATAAGGTGAGAGTCACTTTCCGCAACGCTTTGCGTATTCTTCCGTTTCTGAAAGTAGCTTTTCTATGTCCGCTCCCGAGTGAACAGTGCTTAATGCGCCAATGTGGGTTGGTAGGAAGAAAACTCCGTTGGCAATTAAGTTCAGATGATATTCGACAAGTTTATCTCTGTCAGCCTCGGAGGCAGCACGTGCATCGTACACCTCTTTTCTTGTGAAGTGTGTACCAAGAATGGAGCCTGCACCTGTGACTTGTACATCCTCACTACTTGCTTCGAATATTTCTTTTATTTGTCGCCTGATTTCTTCTCCAGTTTTGTTTAACTTTGCTATGAGATGACCGTCTTCCAAGATTTTCAGTGTTGCCAGACCGGCCGCCATCGATATGGGATTTGCCGAAAAGGTTCCCCCATGAAATGAATAGTTTGGGCGTTGATACATATGCGGGTCAATCCTTTCCATGATTTCTCTGCTGCCACAGAAAGCGCCTATTGGGAAACCTCCCCCTAAAATTTTTCCAAAGACGGTTACGTCTGGTGTTACGTCATAGTATTGTTGGGCTCCACCAGGAGCCAATCGAAAACCGGTGATTACTTCGTCAAAAATAAGCAGAATTCCCTTTTCATCGCAAAATTCTCTAAGCCCCCGCAAGAATTCCTTTTCTGCAGGGACACCTCCGCCCGCTCCTAAGACTGGTTCAATTATGACGGAAGCGATTTCTTCATTCTTCAATTTTTCTTCAACTCCTTCCAAGTTGTTGAAAGGTAGGACAACTGTGTCTTTGAGTGCTCCATTTGTCAAGCCAGCAGACTCTGGAACGCCGTAAGGATATTTAACCGCAACATGCAGAGCGTCGTAGCCACCATGCCATCCGCCTTCGAATTTGGCGATTTTGCTTCTGCCCGTATATGCACGGGCTAACCTTGTGGCGTACATGTTTGCCTCTGTTCCAGAATTAGTGAAGCGTATCATTTCTGCGCTTGGAACCATTTTTGCAACTTGCTTGGCTAATTTGATCTCTAATTCATGGGATGTTCCGAAATGGGTGCCGATTTCAATTTGTTTTTTAACATCCTCCATAACTGCAGATGGGCTGTGACCAAGTATGAGCGCTGCATGTCCCATCCAGAAGTCAACGTATTCATTTCCATCAACATCGTAGAGCTTGCTTCCCCTCGCTTGGGCCGTATAGAATGGATACGGCTCAAAATAACGGATTGCATAAGAAACCCCCGCGGGAAGAAAATTTTTGGCGTATTCAAATAAAGCCTTGGATTTAGGGGTTTTGGAAACATAATTTTCAAGCATGTAAGGACCTTCTCGAGTGTGGATTTATTTTTTGCTGAATTGTTTTATTACAGTTTCCACAGCCTGGTTTAGATTACTCACAATAGCATCAGCATATTCACATTTCACTGTTTTCTTATCTCTATCCAAAAGCAAGGCATTTATGCCCAACCGTTTAGGCAAGAGGATATCTATTGGAACATCATCTCCTATCATAACGGCTTCCTCTGGTTTGACTTTCAGAATTTCTAAAACCCTCTTATACATTCTTGGGTTTGTCTTGTCGCATCCTGCTTCGTATCCGGTCATTATGAAATCGAAGTGTTTCTTAATTGGTTTAATGGCTTCTTTGAACTGGAAGTAAGCGATGGTTGTAACTATAGCCATCTTGAATCCATTTTGCTTTGCTTCTATGACTGCTTCGGCAGCGTCTGGGTATAGTTGATATGGCTTACCTTCAAGGAGCCTAGCAATGGTGTCCAGTGTTTCTCCGTCAACCTTGACTCTCAATCTCCATAAAATCCGTGAGAAAAAGGAGCGCCAGTGCCTATATCCATATTTTGGATAGTCAATGAAGGCGACGAATTCCCATGCCGCTTTTAGCTGTTGTCTTGAGACTTCATAGCCCATACTGAATAGGTACTCTGAAATCTCTGCGTCGGTTACTGGATTATCTACGTAAGCTAATGTTCCGTGCAAATCGAACAAAACCGCCTTAACTTTAATCAAATGACCTACTCCGCAACCGCAGTTCATAATCAGCTTATATGGAACATTTTATAAATGTTAAAAGTCGGCCCGATTTAATATCTCCTGAGGACAGAAAAGAATGGCACTTGATTTAGAGTTTCATCCATTGACTCGAGAGCGTTGGATGGATCTCGAAAAGTTGTTTGGCAAGCACGGAGCTTGTGGTGGTTGCTGGTGCATGTGGTGGAGACTTAAACGTTCTGAATTTCTCAAGCAAAAAGGGGAAGGAAATAGGAAGGCTTTGAAAAGAATAGTAGATTCCGGCGAAGTTCCAGGGATACTCGCCTATGCCAACGGCCAACCGATTGGTTGGTGTTCAGTTGCTCCTAGAGAGTCCTATCCAGCATTGGAACGATCTCGAGTACTCAAGCGGGTTGATGAGAACCCAGTTTGGTCTGTTGTCTGCTTTTTCGTTGCAAAACAATTTAGGCATAAAGGAGTAACGGTAGCTTTGCTAAAAGCAGCATTAGAGTACGTAAGAAAGCGAGGCGGTAAAATCCTAGAAGGATATCCAGTGGAACCCAAAAAGGGTTATACTCCCGATGCCTTTGCCTATACTGGTTTGGCTTCTGCGTTTCGAAAGTCTGGGTTTATAGGGGTTCTTCGACGTTCTGAGACGCGACCAATTATGCGATACATGATTGGCGAGAAATAAGTGTCCTAGAATGATGACCCTAATGATTGAAGTTCATGGGATTTCTGCGGACTGTGTCTTAGATCCGATCGGGAGCGAAAGCAAGTGCGGGAAATGCAAAAGTAAATAAGGAATGGCTGTCGATTGTCCCTTCATTATCTAAGCAGCGGAGAAAAAAGGAATCGAGTTTTTTGCCGGGTTCGTGAGTTGAACAGACTTAGAAGATCAGAGAGAAACTGCTTTGAGGGGTGTTACAAGAATTTTAGCGAAGGCGCTTCTGCGCAGAAAACCTTTTAAGTAGAATTTCCAGCTGTGCCTTTTTCGTCAGAATTATGCATAATTTGGAGAATTTTTAAATGGAAGTTGAAAGAAATTTGATCATTGCCCTTCTGAAATCGACTAGAAATGGACCTATTTCACATGAATTAATCAATAAAGAGGCAAAACTTCCATCAGATGTTGTTAGAAAATTGCTTAGAAAATTGCAAAGCGAGGGACTACTTTATGTAAAGAGCGACGTTGTAGAAGCAGACAGTTTGCAACGTCTCAAATTGGCCATTAAGGCTGTAAAGCTCGGGGCGGACCCTGAAAGAGTATGCAGTTTTCTTCAATGGCAAGAATTCGAAAACATAGCCGCCGTAGCCTTGACACAGAACAATTATATCATTGAGAAGAATTTGCGGTTTACGCATGCTGGACGGAGATGGGAAATAGACATTATTGGTTGCAGAAAACCCATAGCCATATGTATTGATTGCAAGCATTGGCACCACGGAATGTACCCTTCCGTATTAAAGAAAATTGTCGAGGAACAGATAGAAAGGACACGTGCTCTAGATGAGTTCTTGCCAAGTCTTTCTGGCAAAGTTGCGTGTGCCAGTTGGGATAGGGTTAAACTTGTTCCAGCAATTTTATTGCTTGTCGCTGGAAGATTCAAATTCTACGATAGTGTGCCTCTTATTCCTGTGCTTCAACTTCAAGATTTCCTGAGTCGTCTACCAGCTTATGTAGACTCTTTAAGACATTTTGCGAAACAATTAACCGACTAATTCAATAGTTGTCCCTAAAGCTTGACCTGGAACGCCTTTTCTAAATCTGACTCTAACTAGGCCTTTTTTACCATGCAAAGCCGCAATCATCCCAATAATCTTATCTTTCCCGCTTTGCCATGCCACCTTTCGTCTTAAGTCTACAAGCCTCAGAAACAGAATTTACGTTATTGAATTGGATTATGCATTCCTTGGGCCTCTGAGTTTTTGGTCCAACTCGATAGTTTATTATGATTCCTTGGATTTGTGAAGCCATAGACTCCCACCAGGCGAATACTTCTTCAAAATGTGGCAACGAATTTAAAATCTGTTTCGCTACGACGATGCTGTAGACTTGTTTGTCACAGCATAACATTTCAAGCGTAAACTCAGCCCTCAACTATCTTATTCTTAGCACATTCTTAAACAAGGGTAATTGTTGCAACAATTGTTTTCTGCTTTGCTGCAACAATTTTCTCCCGCTCAATTGCAACAAATAAGACAGCACACGCAAAGTGGCACAATAAAAAACCGGGAAAAGCACACAATCGCACAGACCCCTTTTAGATTGCACAATTGTCTCGTCAAAAGTTTTCCGCCTTGCCAAGACAAACAAGCAAGCCTAACAACCTCCATCTTCCACAAAAGATTCCGCATCCTCCTCTACATGCGATGTGACACACAAGCTAACAGTATCCGCTACGACTCTTTGAGTTTAAGTCATAATTTCCAAAATAGGTTTCTTGGCAAATCTCGTGGCTGGATATAGACTGAAGACAAAAATTGCAGCAAAAGCTATTAGCAACCATCCAGCTATTTCGAGGACATTGTAACTTGTGACAAGTGGCTTTGGGACTAAGATCAGTAATGTAATAATTATCCCTAAGGCTACTCCCACGGCATAGCTTGATAGCAGAACTATGAAACTCTGTTCAGAAATAATTGTCACGACAGTCTTAGGCTTTGCCCCTAACGCTCTTAAAACACCGAATTCTTGACGTTGCTCAGCTATAGCAAGCATCACGTAGCCTATCAAGCATAAAGACGCTGACGACAAGCAGAACAATGGCAAGAACTTTACAACAGACCAGATATAACCGAGAAAGCCAACATTCTTGTCCAATATCTCATTAAGTTCGCATACCTCAAATTCTGGATTCACGCTACTGATATTAGCCCTTATTTGGTTCAAGATCTCAGCACGATTAACCGAGGGATCGATTTCAACCATAACTACATTGGATTTTTGTATGCCTGTTATGCTCTGCAGAGCTTTCAGAGGTACATACGTAACGTTTCCATTGTTAATCGGATCCAGACAAACACCAATTACAGCGAAATCATTATCAAACAATCTCATACTCTGCATTAAAGGCACAGAAAATATCTTCTGAGCCAAAGAATCCCCCACCATAGCTTCAAACCCTTGCCCCTCGCTTAGAACCTTACCCTCCAAAAACCATTTGCTCAGCAGCTTTCCAGGCTCAACACCAACTATCAGGGATTCTCCCTTGCGATCATCACCGACAGGTATAGTTGCACCTGTTTCTGGGTTAAATGTATAATTTCGAACCTCTTTAACTTGAGCCTTCAGAACTAGACGAGCGCTAACGTCCTTAACTCCCGAAATCGAAACCAAACGATTAAGCACGTCTTCCGGAATCGAGTATCTCTTATCCGTATAGTTAAGCTGTGAATCCTCTCTTGTCTCGCAAAATTTTGATAATAATAGATTATATTCCGTGCACATTTGCCGATGAGCTATGAGAATTATGTCTCTGCCCACGGCCTTCTCAACCCAGCTTCTTGTAGTTTGCTCTGCAATAATTCCTCCTGCAACAGCCACAGTTACAAGTATGAAAACCGCAGTTAGACACACGACAATTCGAATGGTTGCTGATTTCCGTCGAAAAAGGCTTCTCATAGCCAACCTAAATGTAAGACCTGATTTTGAAACAACCCTAAATCTAGACTCCCTGCTCAGTCCGAAGTAATATATCGGCGAAATTGCCCTAGCAGGCTCAACTCGGGTCGTATCGAGGACAGGCTTTGCACCAACAATTACTGCGAGTATAAAGAACAACACAAAAACTAGAAGAACAAGCAAGAAATTGATTGGCTTCTGGGAAATTTGAATACCAAGATTGATTAAAAAGCTGGTTGAGGCAAAATCCGCCAGTATTCCCAAAGCCATACCCAGAAAACAGCCAACAAATGTTATTATCAGAAGTTCAGTCATAAAATAACCAAAAATCAGATCATTCGGGCATCCAGCTGCCTTCATTAATCCGATATCCCTAACCCTTTGAGACATCATTACAAAAATCATAAAAGAAACAACCACTGATCCGACAACAAAAATCAAAAGCCCCCCGAATATTATGAACCGTGAAAACACTATTGAAAAGCCATATGTGAGTCTGCCTTCAACAGTTAATGAAATTCCAAATCCTATCTTTTCACTGAAAAGAAGAAGAAAAAGCGTTGATGCTACGCATGACGCCAGGCTAATAAGAACCAGGCTTGTCTGAAGTTTTCTACGCAGCAGATCGTTTATCGGAAAAAAAGTTTCACTCATTGATGGTTACCAGCTTTCCGTATTCCAAATGCAGTTTTTGGTCCGCTAACTCAAATATTCGCTCGTCATGTGTTGCAACGACAATAGTTTTTCCATCACGTTTCAGGTCTTGAAGTATCTCGATAATCTTTAGGCTTGTTTTTGTGTCCAGATTCCCTGTCGGTTCGTCAGCTAGAAGTAATGGCGGATTGTTTGCCAGCGCCCGAGCGAAAGCTACGCGCTGTTGCTCGCCTCCGCTCAACTGAAACGGAAAATGATCTGCTCTATGCTGTAAACCTACAAGTTCTAAAAGCTCTTCAACCCTGTTCTCTATGTGATTCCCTCGTTTTCGAGCCCACTCCATTGGAAAAGCAACGTTCTCAGCAACAGTCAAAGTGGACACGAGATTGTAGGATTGGAAAACGAAGCCAACTTTATGGCATCGAAAACTCGCCAAAAAATCCTCATCTTTGCCGCTCAAATCATCCCCAAAAACAACGATCTTTCCGGTTGTGGGCCTATCAATGCCACCGATAATATTTAGAAGTGTTGTCTTCCCCGAACCAGAAGGACCATTCATAACCATAAATTCGCCCTTCTTAACCTCAAGACTCGCGTCCGTTAAGACTTCAACCTTCAAATCGCCCATCTGATAAGTCTTGCATAGAAGAGAAGCCAAAATCGCAGTTTTCCCAGTTTTCATTGTCTAACTTCCATCACTAATTGGAAGTTTCCTCGGTCCCGCTTCAGGATTCTCGCCTTTTCCGGCACTTTCTTTTTATTCCAATCTCTCCACTCTATCTCTCTGAAAATCCATCTTTTACCTAGATGCGCCGCTAGCACAGCATGTTTAAATTGATTTTCCATTGGAATAAGTTCATCAAGAAATCTGAAGAGCTTTTCAATCTGTTGCTTTGGAAAGTAAGCGTAGTACGCCGCATTTTTGACTTCAAAAGCATAAACATGCGAGTCTTTTCTTGCAATAACATCAGGTAAAGGATTTAGGCTTGGATTGCTGACTGGAACACGCACAGCTTTGTATCCCCTTTTTATTAGAAGCTTTACGAGGACATTTTCGCTGTAGAAGCCTCTTTTGCGCCATCGGCGAATCTCTGCCTTGTCAACTTCTCTAACCATTAATGACTCTCCTTGTATAGAAGGCTTCTAACAATTGATCTTTAAACGATTTCCTTTAAACTCAAGAATTGTTAGGGTTTTTTGCGCTTATAACTTTGAATGGCGACCTTAAGCAAGGGCTTCTCAACTAAGCATTCTTTCAAGTAGTCATCCAAAGTAGCCGCGGAGACAACTTCTATTTCATAGTCATTAACATCAATGGAATGTTCATAATTCTTTTTCGGAACGACCACTTTCTTGAAGCCCCATGCTTCGGCAGCCTTAATCTTCTCGTAGACACCGCCAACAGCTGTTATTTGAATAGAATCTCCAACGCCCAGGTTTAATTCTCCAGTGACAGCCACATCCTGCCTTATAGGCTTACCCTCGATAAGAGAGCATAACAAGATTGCCATTGTCACGCCCGCTGATGGGCCATCGACTCCATAAGACTGGGCAAAGTCAATATGAGTCAAATAGT